>JAADGW010000137.1 GCA_013152145.1 Deltaproteobacteria bacterium | reverse complement strand
CCAGGTCGGCGATGGTCCGCGCCAGTTTGAGAATCCGCGTGTAACTGCGGGCGGAGAGTCCGAGACGGCCGGTGACCTGTTCGAGTAACAGTTCCCCGATGCTGTCCACTTTGCAGAAGCGACCGATATGACGGGTCTGCATCTGGGAATTGGTGTGCAGATTAAAGGGTTCCAGCCGGTCGGTCTGGATCTGCCGCGCCCGCTTGACCCGCTGGCGGATGGTGGCGCTGTCTTCTGTCACGGTTGTTCCGGCCAGATCCTTGTGCGGTACCCGCGGGACTTCAATATGCAGATCGATGCGGTCGAGCAAAGGGCCCGAAAGGCGGCTGCGGTAACGCTGAATCATCGGTGGGGTGCAGGTGCAGGGGTTCTGCTGGTGGGAATCGCCGAGGTAACCGCAAGGACAGGGATTCATCGCTGAAACCAGCATGAAGTTGGCCGGGAAAGTCAGGCTTAGAGCTGCACGACTGATACTGACCTGGGCATCTTCCAGCGGCTGACGCAGCATTTCCAGAACGTTTTTCTTAAACTCCGGAAACTCGTCAAGAAACAGGATACCGTTGGTTGCCAGGGAGACCTCACCCGGTCGCGGGTAGCTGCCGCCACCGATCAGACCGGCGTCGGAGATGGTGTGATGCGGAGACCGGAACGGCCGCTGCGTAACCAGGCCGTGGTTGCGGCCGAGCAGCCCGGCAACCGAGTGGATCTTGGTGGTTTCCAGGGCTTCCTCGAAAGAAAGTTCCGGCAGGATCGACGGCAGACGACGGGCCAGCATGGTTTTACCGCTGCCGGGGGGACCACTGAGCAAGACATTGTGCGCCCCGGCGGCGGCAACCTCCAGCGCCCGTTTGACATGCTCCTGACCGCGCACTTCGGCAAAATCTTCGCAATCGGTGGCCGGTTGAGTGCTTTTCTCCGCACAGCGGAAGGGAGAGCACGACTGTTCACCGTTGATCAGCGCGACAACTTCACCCAGATCACGAACGGCATAAACCGGCGGACCAGCGACCACCGCTCCTTCCGCGGCGTTCTCCAGCGGCAGAATCAGCGCCTGATCACCCCAGTTGCGCGCTGCCACGGCGATCGGCAAAGCCCCGCGAATCGGTTTAACCCGTCCGTCGAGAGAGAGCTCCCCCAGCAGGATAAAATTATTTAACCGTTCCTCATCGACGACACCGGTGGCGCTGAGCAGACCGATAGCGATCGGCAGGTCAAAGGCGGCACCGTCCTTGCGAATGTCGGCCGGTGCCAGGTTGATGGTGATTCTGCGGGCCGGAAAGTCGTAACCGGAGTTCTTGATCGCCGACTTGACACGGTCTTTGCTTTCCTTGACCGCACCTTCCGGCAGGCCGACGGTGGAAAACTGCGGCAACCCCTGGGCGATATCGACTTCAACTTCTACCGGGTAGGCATCGATACCGATCAGGGCACCGGACGTGACACGAGCTAGCATAAATATCCCCCTCCTGGATATTACCGTTAAACACCGGAACCTTTTGCAAAAGTCCGGAAAAGTAATCGTAACTATTCAGCAACGCGATGGCTGAAGAGTTACAAGTAATCGAACATCATTCCTGCTAAACAGTGTGTTTTAATTCTTCGAGATATTTTTCAGCCATCACCGCTGCGACAGCGCCATCACCGACCGCCGTGGAGACTTGTCTCAGCACCGTGGTACGGCAATCACCTGCGGCGTAGATCCCCGGAATCGAGGTTAATGTGTCCTCCCCGGCCACGATAAAACCCTCTTCGTCCATCTCCAGAATATCGGCAGCAAATCCTGTCGTCGGGGTTACACCGACGGCTACAAATAGCCCCTGAACGGCAATATCCCGGGTTTGCCCAGTTTTTGTATCCCGCAAAACCATACCGGTCAAACCGCTGCTGTCTGACTCCAGGCCACCAACCACGGAATTCCAGGCCACTTCAATTTTCTCGTTGGCCATGACCCGATCCTGTAGAATTTTGGTGGCCCGCAGTTTATCCCGACGATGTACCAGGGTAACCTTGCTGGCAAAACGGGTCAGGAACAGGGCTTCTTCCACAGCGGTATCGCCACCGCCGATGACGGCGATCGGCAGCTCGCGGAAAAACGCACCGTCACAAGTAGCGCAGTAGGAAACCCCTTTACCGACCAGCGCTTCTTCCCCTGCGACGCCGAGCTGGCGCGGCACAACCCCGGTGGCGATGATGACCGCCCGGCAAGTCATTTCCTGGCCGTCGACGAGCAGGGTTTTGCTGTCGCCGTTATCAATGATCTTCTCCACCGTACCGTAACCGGTCTCCAGACCGAATTCAACGCAGTGCTCCTGGAACTTCATCATCAGTTCCGGGCCGTCGATTCCGCCGGGATAACCGGGCCAGTTTTCAACCTTGGTGGTCGTCATCATCTGACCGCCGAGGATCATTTTTTCCAGCATCAGAGTTTTCAGGCGGGCGCGGGAAGCGTAAAGCCCGGCGGTCATCCCCGCAGGACCGCCGCCGACGATAATAACATCATATTCTAACGCACTCATGTCCGAGCTCCTTGGTTCCTTGGTCTATTCGATTTGCGGGCAAACTTCCGTATTCTTGCACAGCGCCCGGCGAAATAGCAACCGTCAGGCTGGAGTTGAGTTTGTTGCTGCGGGACGGTACACTTGGCGAATCCATGTCCCCTGACGGAGAGTCGTAACCGATGCTTAAACTTTTAAAACTATTCGCCTGGTTGATCCTTGGGGCGGCCCTTTTGGGCGGTCTCGATCAATTTCTGCTGCGGGTTCCGCTGGATGTGCCGGGATTCAGTCAGGGACAGACCTTTTATATCGATTTTCGCGGTCGTCTGCTCGGTCTGCTCGGGATTCAACCGGCAACACAAAAACCGCAGCCATCGATCGAACAGGTGATTGAGACGAGCAAACAGCCCCGGAAAACCGCGACCAAAGCCCCCCGACGCTACCTCTACGTGGATGATTCCGGGGTGCTGCAATTTGCCGACGGCCTCGATCAGGTACCGCCGCAATACCGACAACGAGCGCAACCTTTGGCAGAATAAGACGATGATAAAAGCGCTGAAAAAGTACTTTTTCGATGTCCTCACCGAAGATGATGCTCTGGATCGTGCCTGCCGGTCGATTCCCGATACCGCCTGTAAAGAGGTGGCCTGGAACCTGCGAATAAATATTTGCAACGGTGCGGCGTCCAAACTGGCGGAGCAGGTGGCCGGTCCGAACCTGATCCTTCCCTGGCTGTTTCAATTGCTCGGCACGCCGGTCTGGATGTTCGGCTTTCTCATGCCGATCAAGCAGAGTTTTTCACTGCTGCCGCAGATGCTGGTTGCCGGACAGATACGCCGTCTACCGTTGCGCAAATGGGTTTGGGTGGGTGCCGGTCTGACGCAGGCGCTCTGCCTGCTGCTGATGATTCCGGCGGCCCTTTGGTTGTCACCGGTGGCCGCCGGTGGCTCATTGCTCGGCCTGCTGACCATTTTCAGTATTGCCAGCGGGACCGCGTCGGTGGCCTTTCAGGATGTCCTGGGAAAGACCATCGAGAAAGGCCATCGCGGCAAGCTGCTGGCGCGCCGGGCATTGGTCGGCGGCCTGCTGACGGCGTTGGCCGGGTTATTACTGAACCGCTTTCGGGACGCCCAGGCGGAGTTGACCCCGGTGTTACTGTTGTTGTTGACAGCGGCCCTGCTCTGGGGGCTGGCGGCGCTATTTTTTGCCCTGATCCGCGAAATGCCGGGGGCGGTCCAGGGGGGCCGTAATGCTCTCGCCGAAGCCCGTGCCGGGCTCAATTTTTATCGTCACAGCCCGGGCTTCCGAAGTTTTCTGGTCGTCCGCGGCCTGTTGCTTTCGGTCGAGTTGGCGACCCCTTTTTTTGTTCTGCATGCGGGACAGGTACTGCAACTGAAGATTCAGGATATCGGCGCACTGGTCATCGCCATCGGCATCTCCCACATCCTCAGCAGTCCGTTCTGGGGACGGATGGCCGATCGCACCAGCAAACAGGTTATGATCCTTAGCGCACAAATCGGTGCGCTGGCGGCATTTCTGGCCGTGCTGCTGAACCTGCTGCCGGTCCACAGTCTGCAATATGCCGGCTACCTGCTGGTGTTCGTTCTGATCGGGCTGGCAGAAGCGGGGGTGCGGCTGGGGCGGAAAACCTACCTGGTTGATGCAACGCCGCAGGATGACCGGGCCACCTACACGGCCTTTTCCAACAGCGTCATCGGTGTGGTCGCGGTGCTGAGCGGGCTGGCCGGGCTGGTGGCACAATGGTTGGGAGTCACGGCGGTACTGTTGCTGATCGGACTGCTGATGAGTGCCGGTGCGCTCCTCTGCCGACAGATGCCGGAAGCGGAAGCGATGCTCGCGTAGTTAGTGTGGCGGGCGGGAACTAAGGCGTGCCGTAGATATCATCGCGCCGGTCGGCCAGGACATTGATCTGGGCACGATACTTTTCCATTTCAGAGAAATCAAAATCACTGACCAGCTCGGTGTTGTTTTCCTGCGCCAACTGTAAAATAGTGCCCAGCGGAGAGATCAACTGGCTGAGGCCGAAAAAATCAAGCTTGCCTTGTATGCCGCAACAGTTGGCGGCGATGACGAAAAGCTGATTCTCGATCGCCCGCGCGCGCAGCAGGTTTTGCCAATGCTCCTGCCGGGGTTTCGGCCACTCGGCCGGAATGCAGATAATTTCCGCCCCTGCCAGGGTCAGTTTGCGGAACAGCTCAGGGAAACGCAGATCATAACAGATGGCCAGTCCCAGTTTGCCGACCGAGGTCTCAGCGACCACGGCCCGCTGGCCGGCGGTGAGGTACTCATCCTCGCGCATGGTCGAAAACAGGTGCAGCTTACGATAGCTGCTGAGCAACTCACCGTTGTCAATAACGTAAGCCGTATTGTAAATTTTGCCGTTCTCCACCTCCGGAAGGCTGCCGACCGTCACCAGCTTGAATTTACGACAGAGGATCTGCAATTTTTCGAGAACGCGCGGGGTTTCTTTCGCCAGCGCCTTCAGGTTGCGATAGTCGTAACCGCAACTCCACATTTCCGGCAGAACCGCCAGCCTGGCCCCCTTGTCGGCCACTCTTTGCAGCGCAGCCGCAGCCGTGTCGAGGTTGGCGTCGATATAACCGAGACTGATTTCAAACTGAATGGCTGCGGCCCGAAGGGTCTCTCTCATCTGCGTATCCTGTCCGTAAAACGGCGTTATTACCCACCCGGCATACCGCTTCATTTTTAACAAAAAGATCAGCTATTATAGGGAGATCATCGTTTTGTGACAAGGTTTAATCCTGACCTGTTTCTCTTGACAGCGTCTCTGGGGCAATGGTAAAAATCAGGGCGTTTCAACTTTTACACAGCAAATCAGTGACCTTTTTTACACGCAAACTTAGTGGCCTTTTGCCACATTCGTTTCAGCCAACCTGCCGATGTGAACTTTTTCAGAAAAGAAGGTGAACCGTTGAAAACTCTACTGTTTCTGTTTTTGTTGCTATCTGGAGTATCCCCCGCCTTTGCCAGTGAAGGCGGTCCTGCTGCTGATTTGACCGGTACCTGGCTGGGCATCTTTGCCCTGGTCCTGTTCGTTGCGGCCTACTGCCTGGTTATTTTTGAAGAACAACTGCATATGCGCAAGAGCAAGCCGGTACTTTTTGCGGCCGGAGTTATCTGGATTCTGGTGGCCCTGGCTTATGCCGGGATCGGCGATACCCACACACCGGAAAAGATGATCGAGCAGAACATCCTCGAATATGCTGAGCTGTTCCTGTTCTTGTTAACGGCGATGACCTATATCAACGCGATGGATGAACGGAACGTTTTCCAGGCACTGCGCTCCTGGCTGGTCGGCCGTGGCTTTACCTTGCGGACCGTTTTCTGGGTGACCGGCTTTCTGGCGTTCATCATCTCTCCGGTTGCCGACAACCTGACCACCGCTCTGCTGATGGGGGCCGTGGCCATGGCGGTGGCCGGGAAAAACAAGAAGTTCCTGGTCGTCGCCTGCATCAACATTGTCGTCGCCGCCAACGCCGGTGGGGCATTCTCACCCTTCGGCGACATTACCACCCTGATGGTCTGGCAAAAGGGCCGGGTTGATTTCACTGAGTTTTTTGCCATATTTGTCCCGGCCTTGGTCAACTGGATCATCCCTGCGGCGATCATGAGTCTGTCCGTCGCCAAAGAGCGGCCGGAGGCCCTGGCTGAAGCGATCAAAATGAAGCTGGGCGCCAAGCGGATCATGTTTCTGTTCCTCTGCACCATTATAACCGCCGTCTCTTTCCACAACTTTTTAAATCTGCCGCCGGCCGCCGGCATGATGCTCGGTCTCGGCTATCTCGGTTTCTTCAGCTACTGGCTGAAAAGGACCGAACAACGCCTGTGGAGTGGCGATCAGCCGTTGGATATGACCGGCTACAATCCGGATGATCACTGCGAAGTTCCCAGCCCAGCGCCACCCCACGGCCATGCTCCCGGCTTTGATCTGTTCCGCAAAGTTGCCCGCGCCGAATGGGATACCCTGCTGTTTTTCTACGGGGTTATCCTCTGTGTCGGCGGTCTCGGGCAGTTCGGTTATCTGGCTCTGGCCTCGCAAGGGATGTATACCGGCCTAGGCCCCACCTGGGCCAATGTGCTGGTCGGGGGTCTTTCGGCGGTCATCGACAATATTCCGGTCATGTTCGCGGTCCTGACCATGGACCCGTACATGTCACATGGCCAATGGTTGCTGGTTACCTTGACGGCCGGGGTCGGTGGCAGCCTGCTGTCGATCGGTTCAGCCGCCGGCGTGGCCCTGATGGGGACCGCTCGCGGGGTTTACACCTTCGGCAGTCATCTCAAGTGGACCTGGGCCGTGGCCCTGGGTTATGCCGCAAGTATCCTCATGCACCTCTGGATCAATGCCCAGCACTTCACCGATTTTCACTAGCTGTTCCGTAGTATCACGAACGGGAAACGCGGGGGCTCGATTCTCCCGCGTTTCCCGAACCAACAGCTCTCGATGATCGCTCCACGGCCATCCGGCCCCCTTCGAGATACCGGACGGTGGAGATTCAAGGCACCGCGCAACTGATCTCCGGCCGTCTTTGGAATCGTTCAGGAGCGAAAAGACATGCCCACTCTTCTCGTTGTCATTTTCCTGCTCGCCTACGCTGCGATCATTCTGGAACATCCGCTCAAGGTCAACAAATCAGCCCCGGCACTGATCTGTGCCGGCCTGCTCTGGACAATCTACGCGCTGATGGCCACCGATCACCATCTGGTCTCGCAACAGCTCGGAGAGTCACTAGCCGGCACGGCCGAGATTATTTTTTTTCTGATGGGGGCCATGACCATTGTCGAACTGGTCAGTTCACACAACGGCTTCGAAGTCATCACCTCGCGGATCAAGACCACTCGCCTGACCTCTCTGCTCTGGCTGGTCGGCGGTGTCACCTTCTTTCTCAGCGCCCTGCTGGACAATCTTACGACCACCATTGTGATGGTCTCGTTAATGAAAAAACTGCTTGAGAAGCATGACGATCGGCTGTTTTTTGCCGGGATCATTGTTGTCGCCGCCAATGCCGGCGGTGCCTGGTCTCCGATCGGTGATGTCACCACCACCATGCTCTGGATCGGTGGCCAGATCACCACTCTGGCCATCATGAAGATGGTGTTCATTGCCTCACTTGCCAACCTGTTACTACCGCTGGCGGTCACCAGCTACTTTCTGCGCGGTAAGGAGATGAGGATTCCAAAAACGACCAAACCGCCGCGGGGCTCCGTCACCACCCGGTTCGAACGTAACCTGATGTTCACCCTCGGCATCGGCATCCTGATTTCTGTGCCGATTTTTAAAACCCTGACCCACCTGCCACCGTTCATGGGTGTCCTGTTCGGCCTGGGCATCCTCTGGCTGGTGAGTGAGCTGGTGCATCGCAACAAACAGGAGGTTGAAAAACAGAACCTGACCCTGGTCCACGCGCTGGCCCATATCGACATGGGTTCCGTGATCTTCTTCGTCGGTATTCTGCTGTCGGTAGCGGCCTTGGAGCAGGCTCACATTCTGGCCGGAATCACCGCCTGGCTCGATCAGGTCATCGGCCGTCAGGAGGTGATTGTCACCATTATCGGCATGATCAGCGCGATCGTTGACAACGTCCCCCTGGTGGCCGCCTCCATGGGAATGTATAAGCTGGGTCAGTTCCCCCCCGACAGTTTCCTCTGGGAGTTTATAGCCTATTGTGCAGGGACCGGCGGCTCGATTCTGATCATCGGTTCGGCCGCCGGGATAGCCGCCATGGGGCTGGAAAAAATCCACTTTTTCTGGTACGTAAAGAAAATCAGCGGCCTGGCATTGATCGGCTACTTCGCCGGAGCCCTGATTTATGTCTTACAATACAAACTGCTGTACGGTTGAGCCTCACCAGCACACGAGAATCCCGGTACCGCGGATCGGCAACAACCTGCACCGCAGAAAAGCGGACCGGCAAACAAGCCGATCCGGAGTCAGATCCTTTGGATTGCTGAATGACCAGCCTTTATCTCCACATCCCCTTTTGTCAGCGCAGATGCCACTACTGCGATTTTTTTTCGACAGATACTTTTTCGGCGGCTGAGCTGGATGAGTATGTTGCATTGCTCGCTCTGGAACTTCACCATCTGACCCGAAAATATCCCGATACACCGCCGCTGCAGACCGTTTTTTTCGGCGGCGGGACCCCCTCGCTGTTAACGGTTACCCAGGTTGATTTTCTGCTGCAACAACTGGAGAAGAGTTTCGGCTTTGCGAAATTTCCCTTGAGGCCAATCCGGGAACCCTTGATCAAGCACAGCTGACCGGTTACCGACAGGCGGGGGTCAACCGGCTGTCTCTCGGCATCCAGAGCCTCAATGAGCATCACCTGCAGCTGCTTGGTCGTATCCATTCGGCGACCGAGGCGCGCCGGGCAGTCGACATGGCCCGCGCGGCCGGCTTCGATAATTTAAGTCTTGACCTGATGTTTGCCCTGCCGGGCCAGACCCTTGAAACCTTGCAGCAGGACCTCGAGGGATTGCTGGCGCTGCAACCGCAACACCTGTCTCTATACGGGCTGACCTTTGAGCCGGGAACAGCGCTGACGGACCGTTTACGGCGTGGCGAACTCGCCGAGATCGACGAGCAGGGCTATATCGACAGCTACCTGCTGCTTAACCGACAGCTGTCAGCGGCAGGCTTTGAACATTATGAGATTTCCAATTTTGCCAGGCCCGGTTATCGCTGCCGACACAATCAGGCCTATTGGCAACGCCGAACCTGCCTGGCGCTGGGCTGTGGAGGCCACAGCTTTCTCGCAGACGGCTGGGGGGAACGCTGGCATGTACCTGCCGACCTGCCGGCTTATCGACAGAAACTGCTGAGCGGCGAACCGGCAAGTGAGCTGCTGGAAACCTTCGATCACCGGACGGCAATGGCGGAAACCGCCTATCTGGCCCTGCGAACTGCCGACGGTATCGCGAGATCGGGATTTAAACAACGGTTCGGCATTTTTCCGGAAAAGGCGTTTTCAGCAGCATTTCTCCGCCACCCGACAAAACTGCTCCGGGTTGATGATTGCTGGCGTCTCGACCTGCAAAGCTGGCTGTTGTATGACCACCTGATCCGTTCTTTTCTGTAGCTTTCAGCGTCACAGGCGCGCCCGGCTCCTTTCCCTAACACCCTCAGTTTTAACCGCTATTCGGCTTGACAAAGCAAGACCCCGTTGATAGTGTGTCGTGTTAGCACTCTTCTTGGATGAGTGCTAACACGACCTGTGGCAGCCATCTTTTGTATGGCTCTTTTTTCGGAGTGAAGACTATGGCTGAAGTGCTGAATGAGCGCAGCCAAAATATTCTTGAAGCGATCGTCGAGGATTACATCACTTCGGCGGAACCGGTCGGCAGTCGTGCGATCACCCGCCGACACAGCTTCAACCTGTCGCCGGCGTCGGTCCGTAATGTCATGTCCGATCTGGAGGAGATGGGTTTTCTTTGCTCCCCGCACACCTCAGCTGGCCGGATTCCGACCGAAAAGGCTTTTCACTATTACATTGATTCCTTACTGCAGATCCAGGATTTGAGCAAGGAAGAGGAATTGCGGCTGCGTAAAAAATACCGTTTTCAGGGGATGAGGATAGAAGACATCATGCGGGAAGTAGGGCGGGTGATGTCGGGACTCTCCAACTATACCGGTTTGGTGATGGCGCCCAAGTTTGCCTCAACGGTCTTTCGTCAGATCGAATTTATCCGCCTGTCGTACGGTCGGCTGCTGGTAATCTACGTTTCCGAAACCGGGCTGGTACAGAACAAGGTCATTGAGGCGGACCCCGACCTGGGGCCACGGGAGCTGGAGAAGATCAGCAACTACCTGAATCACAAACTGAACGGGATGAGCATCTTGGAGGTCCGGGAAACTCTTGCCGCGGAGCTCAAAACCGAGCGCAGCCGCTATGATCAGTTGCAGAAGCAGGCTCTGGACTTGTCGCGTGCGGCACTGCAGGACGAAACAGAAGATACGGTTTTTGTCTCCGGAACCTCATTGATGCTGGAACAACCGGAATTTTCCACCCCGGACCGGATGAAGCGGATTATCCGGACTCTGGAAAGCAAAAAAACCCTGATTGAATTGCTCGATCGCAGTCAAGCGGCACAAGGGGTACAGATCTTTATCGGCAGCCAGAGTCAGCATGTCGAAATCGAGGGTTGCAGTCTGGTGACCTCGAACTTTTCCAACAAAAAGGGGGCCATCGGCACACTCGGTGTCATCGGCCCGGTACGGATGCCCTATTCCCAGGTCATCCCGATCGTTGATTTTACCGCCCAGCTAGTCAGTCGGATTCTGGAGCGGGAAGCAGAGTATGAGTAAATAAGGAGTCATAACGGTGGGGAAAAAAGCACCGGCAGAAGAGCCGGAATCAACTGAAAGCCAAGAACAGGAGAATGCCGCAACGGCTGAGGAAATATCTCAGGAAGACCCGTTGCTGGCGGAGCTGGAAAAAACTCGAAAAGAGGCCAAAACGCATCAGGAGCAATACCTGAGAACCCTGGCCGATATGGAGAATCTGCGCAAACGAACCCAGCGGGAAAAAGAAGAGCTGGCCAAGTTTGCCAATGAGACGATTCTGCGTGAAATCCTGCCGGTTATCGACAACCTGGAACGGGCTGTCGAACATGCCGAACAGGCCGCAAGCAGTGACGGACTGCTGGAAGGGGTGCAGATGACCCTCGAACAGTTCAACCAGGTGTTGACCCGTTTCGGGGTGCAGCCGTTCAACTCGGTCGGGCAGCCGTTCGACCCGGCCCTGCATCAAGCAATGGGGCAGCTGGAGACGGATACTTGTCCGGCCAATGCGGTCGCACAGGAGATGCAAAAAGGCTATCAGCTCAACGAGCGCCTGTTGCGTCCGGCCATGGTTATGATCGCCAAAGCTCCGGCATCAACGGACCCGGATGAGGTAAATAATCAATCAACTGAAACAGACGAAAATTAATCGCTCTGCTCAATAAAGATCCAAAGGAGGATATAGATATGGGTAAAGTTATCGGAATCGATCTGGGAACCACCAACTCTTGTGTTGCCGTTATGGAGGGTGGCGAGCCAGTCGTTATTGCCAACTCGGAAGGGTCCCGAACCACACCGTCAATGGTTGCATTTACCGAAAGTGGTGAGCGACTGGTCGGCCAGCAGGCCAAACGACAGGCGGTCACCAACCCGGAGAACACGCTGTTCGCCATCAAGCGTCTGATCGGCCGCAAGTTCAAGTCGAAGGCGGTGCAGAAAGACATCAAAATCAGCCCGTTCAAAATTATCGAGGCTGACAACGGTGATGCCTGGGTCGAGGCGCACGGCAAGCAGTACAGCGCACCGGAAATTTCGGCCATGATCCTGCAGAAGATGAAGCAGACCGCCGAAGATTATCTCGGTGAGACGGTCACCGACGCGGTTATCACGGTCCCGGCTTACTTCAACGATTCCCAGCGGCAGGCCACCAAGGACGCCGGCAAGATTTCCGGTCTCAACGTACTGCGGATCATCAACGAGCCGACCGCGGCCTCACTGGCTTACGGTCTCGACAAGAAACATGAAATGACCATCGCCGTCTTCGACCTCGGTGGCGGGACCTTCGATGTCTCGATTCTGGATCTGGGGGATGGCGTCTTTGAGGTCAAGTCGACCAACGGCGATACCTTCCTCGGCGGCGAGGACTTCGACCAGAAAATTATCGACTATGTTGCCGACGAGTTCAAAAAAGATCAGGGCATCGATCTGCGCGGTGACAAGATGGCTCTGCAGCGGCTCAAGGAAGCGGCCGAAAAGGCCAAATGTGAGCTGTCCAGCTCGATGGAGACCGACGTCAACCTGCCCTTTATCACCGCCGATCAGTCGGGTCCCAAGCACCTCAACATCAAGCTCTCCCGCGCCAAACTGGAAAGCATCTGCGGCGACCTGATCAGCCATCTGGTCGCTCCCTGCCAGACCGCTCTCAAGGATGCCGGTTTGACCGCCAGTGAGATCCATGAGGTTATCCTGGTTGGTGGCATGACCCGGATGCCGGCGGTTCAGGAAAAGGTCAAAGAGATCTTCGGTAAAACTCCGAGCAAAGGGGTCAACCCGGATGAGGTCGTTGCGATCGGTGCTGCGATTCAGGGCGGCGTGTTGACCGGCGATGTCAAGGATGTGCTGCTGCTCGATGTCACTCCGCTCTCCCTGGGGATTGAAACCCTTGGCGGCGTAATGACCAAGCTGATCGAAAAGAACACCACCGTTCCCTGTAAAAAGAGCCAGGTTTTCTCGACCGCCGCGGACAACCAACCGGCCGTGTCGGTGCATGTGCTGCAAGGTGAGCGGGAAATGGCGGCCGACAACAAGACCATCGGTAACTTCGAGCTGGTCGGGATTCCGACCGCACCGCGCGGTGTGCCGCAGATTGAAGTCACTTTCGATATTGATGCCAACGGCATCCTGCACGTTTCAGCCAAGGATCTGGGCACCGGCAAGGAACAGTCGATCCAGATCACCGCATCGAGCGGCCTGTCCGAGGAAGAGATCAATCGGATGGTTCAGGAAGCCGAAGCCCACGCTGGTGAAGATCAGAAAAAACGCGAGCTGATCGAAGCCCGCAATCAGGCCGACGGACTGGCCTACACCACCGAGAAATCACTCTCCGAACACAGCGAAAAGCTGGACAGCGCGACCAAGAAACAGATCGAGGATGCGCTGGCGGAGCTGAAAACCGCGATGGAAGGGGATGACCCGGAGGCGATCAAGCAGAAAAGTGAAGTCTTGGCGCAAGCCTCCCACAAGCTGGCCGAGATGATGTACGCTCAGGCACAACAGGAGGGCGGAGCCGACGACAGCGGTACCGACGTTGCAGCAGGTTCTGCGGCTGACGATGTCGTCGACGCCGAATTTGAAGACGTCGATGACAAGGAAAAGAAATAATCCTACCGGTTGACATGTCGCCGACCCCGGGTGGTCGGCGACACTTTTCAGTAGCAGGATAATCATTTTGTCAAAACGCGATTACTATGAGATTCTCGGGGTCAACAAAAACGCCAGCGAGACAGAAATAAAAAAGTCCTATCGACGCCTGGCCATCCGCTTTCATCCCGACAAAAACCCGGGCGACAAGGAAGCTGAGAGTAAATTCAAGGAACTGTCAGAAGCCTACGCAATTTTATCCGATGCTCAGAAACGTGCAACCTACGATCAGTTCGGTCATGCCGGGGTCAACGGTGCCGGTGGTTTCTCCGGTGGTGGTTTCGATTTCGGCGGAACCCCTTTTGAAGACATTTTCGGCGATATTTTCGGCGACATCTTCGGTGGTGGATCACGTCGCGGCAGCCGTGGACAACGCGGTGATGACCTGCGCTACAATCTGACTATCAGTTTTGAAGAAGCAGCCTTCGGGGCCGAAAAAAAACTCCAGCTGCCGCGTCGGCAGCGCTGTGACACCTGCTCCGGGTCCGGGGCTCGTCCGGGAACCGAGGCGCAGACCTGCGGCACCTGTCGCGGTGCCGGGCAGGTCCGTTATCAACAGGGCTTCTTCACCATGACCCGCTCCTGTCCCGACTGCCATGGCGAAGGGAAAATTATCGCCGATCCCTGTCCTGATTGCCGCGGTACCGGTCTGGTCAAACAAAAACGCTCCCTGTCCCTAAAAATTCCGGCCGGGGTGGAATCGGGCAGCCGACTGAAGCTGACCGGTGAAGGCGAAACCGGGACCAACGGCGGCCCCCCGGGGGACCTTTACGTTGTAATCAGCGTTGAGGAACATCCGATTTTTAAACGCGAAGGGCAGGATGTTATCTGCGAAGTACCGATCTCCTTTGTCCAGGCAGCCCTCGGCTGTGAATTGGAGGTCCCGACCCTGGAGGGCAAGCTGACCCTCAAGGTTCCGACCGGGACCCAGTCCGGCAAAGTGTTCAAGCTTTCCGGCAAGGGGATTGTTTCCCTGCAGGGCTACGGACGTGGCGATCAGCTGGTGGTGCTGCGGGTTGAGGTACCGACCAAACTCAACAGTCGCCAGCGTGAACTGCTTGAGGAATTTGCCCGGGAGGGTGGAGAAGATATTCATCCCCTGGGACGGGGGTTCTTTGATAAGATGAAGGAATTGTTCGACTGACCTTTTGACCCTGCCGAAGCTACGAATGGATTACGAATGAAGCGGATCGTCTGCCTGGTTCTGTTGTGTGTCCTGTCATCGGCCCTGCCGATGAGTACCCCCTCCACGGTAATTGCCGCCGATGGCATCGCTGCTGCCACGACCGAGTTTGAACAAGGCCGGCAATTTTTTCAGACGGGACATCAAGACCGGGCACTGGCGACGTTGCGCACCTTTGTGCAGCGTTATCCCGATCATCCCCGGGCCGCTCAGGCTTATATCCTGATTGCCCGCATTTTCTCCAAACAGAAACGCTATTCCGACGCCCTGCTCTACCTGGAACGGGTGCCATCGATAGAGCAGAACCCCGAAGCCCGACTGTTGCGCGGCTACTGCCTGGTCCAGACCGGTGCCACCGCGGCGGGGCAGGCGCAGCTGAAGCCGCTGCTGGAACAATCTTTCAGCCCGGCGGATACCCAGATGCTGCTGCTGGCGCTGGCCGACAGTGCCGTCAAACTGCAACAACCGCTCGTCTCCCTGGTCTTCCTGCAACGCGCCCTGCTCCATGCGGAGAATCCCGCCGGTCTGCTGGAACGAGCCCACCGCCTGCTGCAAACCCGTCTGGATGATGTTGAGCTGGAAGAGGCCGCTTTCATGTGGCAGGGGACGGCCATCGGTCAAGACGCCCGGTTGCAACTGGCCCGGCGGGCACTCGGTCAGCAGCAGCGGGAGAAGGCCCGGCAGTTGCTGCAGATGGTGCTGGCTTCGCCGGTCACCTTCCCCTACTGGCAAGAAACTGAACAGCTGCTGCAGCGGACCAGTATCGACAGCTGGCTCAACCGCGACAGTATCGGCGTGCTGTTACCGCTCAGCGGGCGCTATGCCTCTTATGGTGAGCTGGTGAAAAAAGGTCTCGAACTGGCCGTACGGGAACACAACCGGACCCGGCTGCCGGTGCGGCTGGTTTATCGTGATACCGCGGTTGAAGGGGTCACTGCCGACCAGCTGGTCAGTAGTCTGACCGATGACGACAAGGTGATGGCAATCATCGGTCCACTGCGCGGCGCCACAGCCGAGGCTGCCGTCACCCGCGCACAACTGGAGATGGTTCCGCTGCTGACCCTGTCACAGCGCCCCGGCCTGCCGCAGCAGGGAAACTATATCTTCCGCGATTCCCTGACCGCAAAGCAACAGGTCCAGAGTCTGGTCCGTTACGCGATCGATACCCAGCATATTTCCTACTCGGTTCTCTATCCGGAAAATCGTCTCGGCGAGGAGATGAAGCGCCTGTTTGTCGATGAAGTCCACCAGCTCGGTGGCGAAATCGTTGATACCGTCAGCTATCCCGAAGGAACCACCGATTTCCGCCAGCAGATCCAGACCCTGCTGTGGGAAGATCATGTCGTCGAGCCGCCGCCGAAACCGGTCGATCCAGAAGCGGAACAGCCGGAGTCAAAAACTGAAGTCGAGAAGGAAACCCCCGAGCTGGAATATCCCCTGGCGCCGTTTCACGCCCTGTTTATCCCCGACTATGCCGATCAGATCGGCCTGCTGGCGCCACAGCTGATGTTTTACGGAATCAAAGATGTGACCCTGCTGGGGATCAATGGCTGGAACTCACCGGAGATGGTTAAGCGGGCCGGACGTTTTCTGGGACAAGCGGTTTTTGTTGATGGCTTTTTCGTCAACAGTCAGGAACCGGAGGTCAAACGGTTTGTCGAGCTCTACCGACAGGCCTACCACGAGGACCCGACGATTCTCAGTGCCCAGGCGTTTGATGCGGCCAACATGCTGCTGCCTGCGCTGGATGATCCCCATATCCGTAATCGCGATGACCTGCGTCGAAGACTGGCGGGGCTGCGTGGTTTCCAGGGAGTGGCCGGAACCATCGGTTTTGATGCGCTGGGTGAGGCGATCAAAAAACCCTATCTGTTACGTGTCAAGCGGGGCAAAATCGTCGAACTTCAGTAACGGGATCGGAGCGATTAAGCGGGTGGATTTTTCTGGCTGCCGGTTTTTGGTGAATACCGCTCCACCAGGATCTCATACTCCCCCGACAATTGATTGTAATATCTCAGTTGTCCGGTCCCCATGTTGTAGTACCAGCCGTGCAGGCTCAACTGTCCCCTGGCGACCCGATCTCTGACCCAGGGAAAGGTCATCAGGTTTTTCAGCGAAACCAGAATAGCCTCTTTTTCGCAGGCCCGCGCTTGTTTTTCCGGGGTTTCTTCCGGCAACTCGGCCAGCACCTTGTCCAGAGCCGACTGGGCAATTTTGACCCATTTGCCGATAAATTCCCCCGCCTCCTGCCCTCCGGCCGATTCCAGCAGGGCGTTGATACCGCCGCAACTGGAATGTCCGAGCACGATGATATCGGAGACCTCCAGAATACAGACGGCATATTCGAGCGAAGAGCTGACCCCGTGATAATCGTCGCTTTTGGTGTAAGGCGGCACCAGGTTGGCAATGTTCCGCAGGATAAACAGATCCCCGGGGGCACTATCGGTCAACAGCGCCGGATCAACCCTGGAATCACAACAGCCGATCAGCAGCGCCTGGGGTTTCTGCCCGGCCAGCAGGTTATTGGCAAGTTCCGCATTTTCCCCGAAATACTGCTGCTGAAAATTCGCGATTCCAGCAAGAAATTTGGTCACATCGGCCATAGCACCTCCTTGATTACGGCCTCGCATTCTAGCATAAAAATGCTATAAAATAACGCATTCGGAGGGATCTCTCAAGCGAGGCTCCCGCTGTCCACTCTATGCCCGAAGATAAACCAGAAACCGATAGCAGGTGAGGCTATAAATACCTCAGCGATACATAGCATTGCAACAAACAGGAGAAGGATCGACTGGCCTGAAAAAAAATGGCGCCCCATCGGGCAACAGGGCGCAAATTGGAGAGACATAAAGTGGAGGTACACAGCATATTTTCTCAATGACTAACTGCAACTCCGTAGAACTGTATACAGTTAACGAAGCGATTTGGTCAAGCTAAATTTTACCAGAAATAAAATTATTTACTTATGATAAAATATCACTTTTCTGTGACCTTCGCGTAATGGTGGGCGTCACGATAGAAAATGGTTCTGACGACAGCTTTCTGCTATGGTATTTCGGTTTCTGCAGCAGACTGCTTCCAGCAATCTTGAAGCCATCGTTAAAAAGGAAAAAGCATGTCAAGCAGTTTTGGAACCTTATTTAAGATAGCGACCTTCGGTGAGTCACATTGTGCCGGTGTCGGCGTGGTCATCGACGGGGTTCCGTCACGGCTGCCGCTGTGTGAAGCCGATATCCAGGTGCAACTCGATCGTCGTCGGCCGGGCGGCAACAAACTTGGGACCGAGCGCAACGAGGCAGATCAGGTGCAGATCCTCTCCGGGGTTGAAAACGGTCTGACCCTCGGTAGCCCGATCGGCCTGCTGGTTAAAAATAAGGACCAGCGACCCGGCGATTACGGCTCGATGAATCAGGTACCGCGGCCTTCCCATGCCGATTATACCTATCGTGCCAAATACGGCATCCATGCCTCCAGTGGCGGCGGTCGCTCCAGCGCCCGCGAAACTATCGGCCGGGTCGCCGCCGGGGCGATCGCCGAAAAATTTCTACGGGAAACTTACGGCATTGAAATTGTCGCCTGGGTCAGCTCTGTCGGTCAGTACGATGCCGAGGCCGTTGATCTGGAAACCATCACCCGAGAGCAGGTTGATGCCGCTGAGGTGCGCTGCCCGGACCGGGCCGCCGCAGAAAAAATGACAGAAGAAATTGTTGCCGCCCGCGCCGCCAAAGATTCGATCGGCGGCGTGGTCAGCTGTGTCTGCCGCAATTTGCCGGCCGGGCTGGGCGAGCCCGCCTTTGACCGGCTGGAAGCCAAACTGGCCCACGCGATGCTGTCGCTGCCGGCAACCAAGGGGTTTGAAATCGGCTCCGGCTTCGCCGGTGCCCGCATGCGCGGTTCTGTTCACAACGATCCGTTTGTGCAGAAAGCCGGTCGGCTCGGCACCTCCAGCAATCGTAGCGGCGGCGTACAGGGCGGCATCTCCAACGGTGAACCGGTCTATTTCCGGGTCGCCTTCAAGCCGCCGGCAACCATCGGCCAGGAGCAGCAGACGGTCGATTACCAGGGCAACCAGACGGTTCTGGCGGCCAAAGGTCGGCATGACCCCTGCGTGGTCCCACGGGCCGTGCCGATTGTCGAAACCATGGCTGCGCTGGTGCTTGTCGATCTGGCCCTGATTCAGAAAATGCGCAGCTGATCAAATTTAGTGCTGTGCTGCACGAAAGCTGAAAATATGAAACCATTTTGTTTTGTAACTATTCAGCCAGATGGCCTCGCGCCGCTGAATCGTTACCTTTGTTTTAAACTAACCGCGAGCTAAAAAGGAGTGCGCTGATGCGTAAATTCATACTTCT
>JAADGW010000202.1 GCA_013152145.1 Deltaproteobacteria bacterium | reverse complement strand
TCAGCTGTTTGTGCAGCCAGCTGAGCTTCTCCCCACCAACCTGTTCCAATTCCTCTAAATCATAATGAAATCTTTGGATCTGCACGGCCGGATTCAGTCTCCAGCGCTGTTTGAGCAGTCGGTTGGCCGCAGGCAGATTATCGGCCGGCTGACAGTCCTGAGCGAGCAGCAGCTCGGCACAACGGAAGTGATAGTTGATCAGGTCTTCCGCCAGTTGCCGCAGGTTTTTTTTACCGCTTTTGAGCAGACCCGCGGCGACAAAGTCCTGCTGCAGGGGGAGGATGTCGAGCGGTTGCCAGCCTTCAGCGCAGGTTTTCTGCTCAGTGCTCAGCTCCGGGCGGGCGTTCAGCCAGTCGGAAAAACGGCCCAGCAGTTCGGCCGGTCGGCTTGACAGGGCATCGCAGATTTGCAGGAAAAACCCGACGGCCCGGCCGCGGTTGTAGAAGATGTCGGTCGCTACGGCCAGTTGTTGACTCTGCGCCAGCTCCACCGATGAATAACTGCTGTTCGTCTGTACCAGATAGGGGGGGCGGGGATCGGCCGTCAGGCCGAATTCTGTCTGGTGCTGATACAGTTCGGTGCCCGGCAGGACCGCCAGCGGGAAGATATCGACCTGATTCGGCTGTCTTTGCAGGGTAAAATCGAGGCTGTCGCAAAACCCGCGGTGGTTGTCGCCGGGCAAGCCGTAAATCAGGTCGAGACCGTAAGTGACTCCTTGGTTTGTCAACTGTTGCAGGGCTCGATCCATCTGTCCGGTTTTAAGTGTCCGGTGCAGTGGTTTGAGAACATCGGGATTAGCGGATTGCAGGCCGATCTGTACTGAGCAGGAGAGTTGTGCCAATAGCTCCGCGGTCGCTTCATCGAGAAAATCGGCCTTGGCTTCGAGGTGAAAGTGAATCTGCGGGGCTTCATCAATCAGCATCCGCAGCAATTGTTTGCCCCGCTCCGGCGGGGCGTTGAAGGTTGAATCGAGAATCCAGACCTGCGCCACCCCTTTGGTGACAAACAGTTGCAGCTCGGCCCGCAGCCGTTCCAGCGGCAACGGCCGCACCCCCTGGTGGCCCTTGGCGTCATAGCAGAAAGCGCAGTTGAAGCGGCAGCCACGGGCGACCTCCCAGAGGACCCCGCAACCCTCCTGTAACGGTAGAATTCCTTGCAGCCAGGGGGAGGGGAGCTGTGACAGATCGGGGCAGACGGCCGGTACGATGGTCCGGCCGCTGCCGGCCGCCAGAAAGCCGGGGATGGCAGCGGCCGGTTGCCCGCGCTGCAGTCGACTCGCCAGCTGCACAAAGGGGAGCTCCCCCTCGCCGCAGATGACGCCGTCCAGGTTGCCTTCCGCAATAACCCCGGCAGCATCGGCGCTGGCTTCCGGTCCGCCGCCGAGCAGGAACAGGTCGGCTTGTTGTTGACGCAGCCGATGGCAGAGTTGCAGCAGCGGTTGCCGGTTCCAGAGATAGAGCGGGAAGGCGATCAGCTGCGGCCGCCTGGCCAGAATCGCGGCCGCCATCTCTTCACCTGTTTGCCGGGGGAATAGGTCGAGCAGTTCGGTCTGGTTCTGCAAGATTGGCGGCAGGCAGGCTTTCAGGTTGCCGGCGGCGAGCGGAACGGCCTGCGCGGACTGGCGAACATGCAGGGTCGGCAATAAAATGCGCATAAAATCCTGAGTTGTGTGGGAGGAGCGGAAAAGTTATTTTTTCAGGCTGACTTTGATTCGCGGCTTGTCGCCGCCGGTGTCGATACTGAACGCGACCGCTTTGTCACCGTAACGTTGGCGGATTTTCTCTCGCTGAGCATCGAGAAATGCGGCGATTCTGGCGGCGGACGGCGCAGCTCCCTCGATACCGCAGGACTGCCGGGCCTTAGTCAGTTCCTGTTGCAGGCGTTGGGCCTCGTCACGGGTCGAGCCGGGACCTGGTTGGTTGTCGGCGGGTGTTGCCGAAGCGGTGTTCAGTTTGGCCGTGTGACGGTAATACTTGCCTTCATCGATCAAGCGCAGGATGCGGTCCCAGTACTGCGAATAGGACATGAAGCGGGACGTCAGCCCCTGGTAGCGGAACTTCAGATCGGTCCAGACGATCCGGCGATTGATGTAGTGACGCAGCCGCCGGGCCAGGTTTTTGCGTTCCATGTAGGGCTCGCGTTTTTCGACCCCGGCGAAATACTGTTCGTAGCGAATCTCCAGTTCTTTCATCTGCTGTTGGATTTCGTCAAGTTCATAGCCCAGACTGCGCCGTTCGTCCATTCGGTTGAACCTCCAGTAGCAGAACTATACGTGACTGGTCGATTGTTGTAAATATTCTCACTGATTAATCCGGTTTTTGCCCCGGAACAACTTGACTTGAGGGTGAACGTTCCGAGATAATTGAGCGTTTTCCTTATTACCCAAAAATCACGGGGGAGCTTTCATGAAATCAGGCCTAGCAGCGGTGGTTCTGGCCGCCGGTAAAGGGACGCGGATGAAGTCGGCGTTGCCGAAAGTTTTACACCAGATCAGTGGCCAACCGATGCTGCATTATCCACTTCAGGCGGCCCGGCAGGCCGGTTTTACACAACTGACGGTGGTGGTCGGGCACCAGGCGGAACAGGTGCAGCAGGCCTTTGCGGCGGAGAACGTCACCTGGGTTGAGCAGACCGAACAGCTCGGCACCGGGCATGCCCTGCTCTGCGCGGCTGAAGCGTTGGCCGGGTTTTCCGGGACATTGCTGTTGCTCTGTGGTGATGTGCCCCTGTTGCAGGCTGAGACCTTACAGCAGCTGCAGCAGTTCCATCGGCTTGAGAAGGCGACAGTCACGGTGTTGACCGCCGAGATGTCCAATCCGACCGGTTATGGCCGGGTGATCCGCAACGCTGAGCGGGTGCTGCAGATTGTCGAAGAGAAGGATGCCAGCGAACAGCAGCGGCAGGTTACGGAGATCAATACCGGGATCTACCTGTTTGACGCCGCGTTTGTTTTTTCTGCGCTGCGGAATCTGAAAACCGACAATGTCCAGGGAGAATATTACCTCACCGATATCGTTGCCGCGGCGGTCGCTGCCGGACAAAAGACCCGGGCGGTTTGTGTCTCCGATCCCACCGAGGTGATGGGGATCAACGATCGCTGCCAGTTGGCCGAGGCTGAGGCGGTGATTGCGCTGGCGGATCAATACCGCGCTGATGCAGTCGGGAGTGTCGATGCTCGATCCGACCACGGTCTATGTCGAGAGCCGTGTCGAGATCGGTGCCGATACACTGCTGCATCCCAATGTGCAGCTGCGTGGGACAACGAAAATCGGTCAGAACTGTACCCTCGAAACCGGTGTAGTGGTGGTCGATTCAGCGGTTGCCGACGGCTGTCATTTAAAGGCCGGGTCGGCGATCGAAGAGGCACAGATCGGTCCTGATTGCAAAATCGGGCCGATGGCCCACCTGCGTCCCGGCACCGTACTGTCCGGCAACAACAAGATCGGCAACTTCGTTGAAACCAAAAAGGTGCGGCTCGGAACAGGTTCTCAATCGAGCCACCTGACCTATATCGGCGATGCCGAGGTGGGTCGCAACGTCAACTTCGGTTGTGGCACCATCACCTGTAACTACGATGGTGCCAACAAGCACCAGACGACGATCGAGGATGATGTGTTTATCGGCAGCGACGTTCAGTTTATCGCTCCGGTCAGGATCGGCCGTAACAGTCTGATCGGTGCCGGTTCGACGATTACCCGGGATGTTCCGGCCGATGCGCTGGCGATTTCGCGCAGCGAACAGAAAGTGGTCGAGGGCTGGGCTCTGCGGAAGAAGCCGAAAAAATCCTGAACAACGGAGGGGAATATGTGTGGAATTGTTGGCTATATAGGTTCACAGCAGGCGACGCCGATCATCATCGACGGCCTGCGGCGATTGGAATACCGGGGTTACGATTCGGCCGGAATCTGTACCCTGAACGGTGGTGAGCCGCAGATCCGCCGGGCCGAAGGGAAACTGATCAATCTGGAAAATCTGCTTCGGGAGCAACCGGCAGCAGGAACCCGCGGGATCGGCCATACCCGCTGGGCGACTCACGGGCGGCCTTCGGAGATCAATGCTCATCCGCACCGGGCGAGCGGGATTGTCGTGGTGCACAACGGCATCATCGAGAATTACCTCAAGCTGAAAGAGCGTCTACAGCAGGCTGGCCACAATTTCAATTCGGAAACCGATACCGAGATTATCGCCCACCTGGTCGAGGAACATTTTCGGGCCGGCGACGATTTTGAAACCGCGGTGCGTCAGGCGCTGAACGAGGTTGAAGGCGCTTACGCGGTGGCCATCGTCTGTGCTGACGAACCGGACAAGTTGATTGCGGCCAAGCTCGGTTCACCGTTGGTTATCGGCCAGGGGCAGGGGGAGTATTTTGTCGCTTCCGATATCCCGGCGATGCTGTCTCACACCCGCGAGATGGTTTTTCTCGAAGACGGTGAGATGGTGGTTTTTACCCCACAGCAGATGCGTATCACCGATCTGGCCGGGCAGGCGCTGGTCAAGCAGAGCAAAACCATCACTTGGAGTCCGCTGATGGCGGAAAAGGGTGGTTACAAGCACTTCATGCTCAAAGAAATCTATGAGCAACCGCGGGCTCTGGCCGATACCATTGCCGGTCGTCTGCAGGGGGAAGAGGGGGATATCTACCTTGAGGATCTGGGGCTGGATGATCAGCAGCTGCAAGGACTGGAGAAGATTTTTATCATCGCCTGCGGCACCTCCTGGCACGCCGGACTGGTCGGTAAATTCTATATCGAGAAACTGGCCCGGTTGCAGGTTGAGATCGATATCGCCAGCGAGTTTCGCTACCGCGACCCGATCGTCAATGAAAAGAGCCTGACGATCCTGATCAGTCAAAGCGGCGAAACCGCCGATACCCTGGCCGCTCTGCGCGAGGCCCGGGGCAAGGGGGGCAAGGCGGTCTGTATCTGTAACGTGGTCGATTCTTCGATCGCCCGGGAGAGTGACGGGGTTATTTACACCCATGCCGGGCCGGAGATCGGTGTTGCCTCGACCAAGGCGTTCACCACCCAGCTGGTTGCCCTCTATCTGCTGGCGCTGAAGCTCGGTCGGGTTCGCGGCACCTTGAGCGCGACAGATTGCCGTGAAAAGGTCGAGCAGCTGCTGGTTCTGCCACGTAAGCTGGAAGAAGCCCTGGAGCTGGACACGCAGATCGAGGCGCTGGCCCGCGAGTTTATGAATGCGCGTGATTTTCTTTATCTCGGTCGCGGCAACCAGTACCCGATTGCTCTGGAAGGGGCTCTGAAACTGAAAGAGATCTCCTACATTCACGCCGAAGGCTACCCGGCCGGGGAGATGAAGCACGGCCCGATTGCGCTGATCGACGAGAACCTTCCGGTTGTGGTTCTGGTACCGCACAATGCCACCTATGATAAGGTGGTCTCCAATCTGGAAGAGGTCTGCGCCCGGGGCGGCAAAGTGATCGCCGTTGCCAGTGGCGAAGAGGCGGCACTGGAAGGCAAGGTTGAGGCCCTGATCCGGGTGCCGGAGACCAGCGACGACCTGCTGCCGATCATGACCACGGTGCCGATGCAGTTGCTCGCCTATCATATTGCGGTGCACAAAGGGACCGATGTCGATCAACCGCGTAACCTGGCCAAGAGTGTCACTGTCGAGTAAATGGAGTAAGTCTTTGACGATCCCGTAATCCCGTACTCTCAGCAGCTGCAGGGGTTAGCCCAGCAGCTGCTGAACCGTTTTAAAATCAGCGAAAATACCTTTCTGATCATTCTTGCCGTGGTGATCGGGCTGCTCGGCGGCCTGGGCAATTATCTGTTCCGCAGGACCATCGAACTGGTGCACTGGCTGATTTTCGAGCAGAGCCTGGAATTTTTCCATATTTCTCTTGAATACTGGTCTGTCCAGCGGCTGCTGGTGATGTTTCTTCCGGTTGTCGGCGCCTTGTTGCTGATTCCTTTGTGGCTTCTGTTCGGGAAAGATCTCAAGGGCGGTTTTGCTGGGTTTCTGGTCAAGGTTAACCTGCAGGGGGCGAAACTTCGCTTTCGACCACTGTTCACCCGCGGGTTGGCGGCGGCAATTACGCTGGGTGCGGGCGGCAGTGCCGGACAGGAAGGGCCGATTGCAACGATCGGCGGGATTATCGGCAGTCAGTTCGGTAAGATGTTCAAGGTCAGCGGTGACCGTCTCAAGGTGCTGGTCGCCTGCGGTGCCGCCGCCGGCGTGGCGGCGACCTTTAACGCGCCGATTGCCGGGGTTTTTTTTGCGACTGAGATTGTCCTGCTCTCCTCTTTCGAGTTGGCCAGTTTTACCTCGATCGTGATCGCCAGCGGGATGGCAACGGTTGTTTCCAGGGCCTTGTTGGGGAACAAGTCGGAACTGGTCGCTCCCCCCTATTTTATGAGCAGCCTGTGGGAGATCGGACTCTATCTGCTGCTCGGTCTGGTGATCGGTGGCTTGGCCGCAGGATTCATCGATCTGCACGTGCGGATCAAGGATCAGATTGAGGGGATCAAGCTTCCCCGTTTTGCCAAGTTGCTGCTCGGCGCCCTGGTGGTCGGGATGATCGGTACGATTTTTCCGCAGGTTTTCGGTAACGGCTACGAATTCATGGGCAAGGTTCTGTTCGGTCACCACACCTGGTACCTGTTGCTGATGTTGGTGCTGGTCAAAATGGTCGCAACCTCGATTACTCTCGGTTCCGGGATGCCGGGCGGGATGTTTGCCCCCTGCCTGTTTCTCGGGGCCGTGGCGGGCGGGGCTTTCGGTCAGCTGGTTACTTTTGTTTTTCCGGCTGCCGGCCTGTCTGCCGGGGCCTACGCGCTGGTCGGCATGGGGGCGTTTCTGGCTGCCGCCACTCATGCGCCGATGACGGCCATTTTTCTGCTGTTCGAAATTACCGACAGCTACGAAGTTATCATTCCGATCATGTTGACCTGCGTCATCGGCACCAGCATCGCCCGACATCTGAAAAAGGACAGTCTGGAGACGGCTGAACTGTCCCGCGCCGGGATCGATCTGGAAGCGGGGAAAGAGCGCAATATCATGAAAGCCCTGTCGGTCGGTGAGGTAATGTTGCACCGGGTCGAAACGGTACCGGAGAACATGACGCTCGGCGCTTTTGCCAAGTTTATCGAGCAGACCCATCACACCAATTTTCCGCTGGTCAATGAGCTCGGTGAATTGACCGGGATTATCTCGGTGCAGGATTTCATGGGAGTGGTGTTTGAGAAAGACCTGATGGACCTGGTCGTGGTCAAGGAACTGGCGACCACTGATGTTATTTCCGTGCACCCCGAGGAAGATCTGGATACGGCGATGCGCAAGATCGGTTATCGCAACATTGAGCAGCTGCCGGTGGTTGACCGCGAAACCCACCGCAAACTGTATGGGATTATCTCCCGGCGTGACATGGTCTCCGCTTACAATCGTGCCCTGATGACCCGAACCCTGGGCGAGGAAGATGTCTGATCTGCTGGCCGGATTGAATGAGCCGCAGCGGCAGGCGGTCCTGCATGATAAAGGACCGTTGCTGTTGCTGGCCGGGGCCGGCTCGGGCAAGACCCGCGCCCTGACGCACCGGGTCGCCTACCTGATTCGCGAACGGGGGGTACCGGCCTGGCGGGTCATGGCCGTGACCTTTACCAACAAAGCCGCTGCTGAAATGCGCGAGCGGCTGGAGTCGCTGCTGGATACGGGGGAGTCCCCCTGGGTGGCGACCTTTCATGCCAGTTGTGTGCGGATTTTACGGCAGGAGATCCAGCATCTCGGCTTCAATCGCGACTTCACCATCTATGATGATCAGGATCAGCTGCGGCTGCTGCGAGAGCTGCTCAAAGAGCAGGGGATCGCGGAAAAAGTTCTCAAGCCGCGGGCGGCGGCGACCTATATCGACAGTGCCAAAAATCGCGGTCTGACCCCGGAGATGCTGCTCGAAAGTCGTCCCGACGAACGCCGGCTGATAGAACTCTACGCCCTTTATCAGCGGCGTATGCAGGCGGCCAATGCGGTCGATTTCGGTGACCTGTTGTTACTGACCGTGCGGCTGTTCGAGGACTGCCCCGAGGTCCGGCGGCATTGGCAGGAGCGCTTTGAGTATCTGTTGATCGACGAGTTTCAGGATACCAACCGGGTGCAGTACCGGCTGGTTCAATTGCTGCTCGGTCCCGAGGCGAACCTCTGCGTGGTTGGGGATGATGATCAGTCGATTTACCGCTGGCGCGGGGCCGAGGTCGGCAATATCCTCAACTTTGATCATGATTTCCCGAACGCTGAAATCATCCGGCTGGAGCAGAATTATCGTTCGACCCGGACGATCATCAAAGCGGCGGGTAGTGTCGTCGGTCACAACCGTGAGCGGCGTGGCAAAGACCTCTGGACCGACAATCAGGTCGGTGATCCCCTGCACATCGAAGCCGCCCCCGATGATCTGGAAGAGGCCCGTTTCGTTGCCGAAGAGATCGGCCGTTTGCAGTGTGATGGCTTCACGCTGCGCGACATTGCGGTTTTTTATCGCACCAATGCCCAGTCGCGGGCCTTGGAAGAGGCGTTGCGCGGCTGCCGTATTCCTTATGTGATGTTCGGCGGCGTCAAGTTTTATGCGCGGCTGGAGGTCAAAGATGTCCTGTCCTACCTGCGCCTGCTGGTGAACCCGGCGGATTCTCTGGCGGCCAAGCGGATTATCAATGTTCCGGCGCGCGGAATCGGCAACACCACCGTGGCGCGGATCGCCGCCTTCGAAGCAGACGCAGGCGGTTTTCTGTCCGCCTGTCGGCTGGCGCTGGAGCGGGGGGCGTTAAAGGGGGTTGCGGCCCGGCGGGTGAGCGCTTTTCTCGAGCTGATTGATGATTTTACCGCCCGGCTGGAGCGGCTGCCCTATCCGCAGTTGATGGCCGAGCTGATCGAGTGCAGCGGCTACGGACCGGCCCTTCGAGAAGAGGCCGAGCAGGCCCTGACCGGTGACGGCCGTCAGGAAGCGAAGGGGCGGCTGGAAAACCTCGAGCAACTGCTGGCCGGGATGGAAGAACATGCCGCCAGTGACGGCACGCTGCAGGATTATCTGGAACAGGTGGCACTGATCACCGATCTGGACAACTACGATGCCGAGCAGCAGCGGGTGACCCTGATGACCCTGCATTCAGCCAAAGGGCTGGAGTTTCCGGCGGTCTTTATGACCGGCATGGAAGAAGGCCTCTTCCCCCATTCCCGCTCCGCTGTCGGCGGTGAGGAGCTTGCCGAGGAGCGTCGCCTCTGCTACGTCGGCATGACCCGGGCGATGCGCAAACTCTACCTCTCGCACGCGCGGCGGCGGCGGGTTTACGGTACCTACCAATTTAACCCGCCGAGCCGTTTTCTGGCCGAAATCCCGCCGGAATTACTGGCTGATGGTGCTGCCGACCCGGCCGCCGGGCAAGCCGCAGCTCAAGAGCACAACCTGGCCTCGCTCTTCGATCTGGCGGCCCCGAGCGCTGCCGCCGAGGAAACACCGGTCGCGGCACCTGCACCTGAACCGGCTGGTGTCACGGTATCGGCAGAGGCGGTTGAAAACCGGGGGGGCTTACGGCTCGGTATGAAGGTTCGGCATATCAAATTCGGTGTCGGGACGGTGCGTCGGCTGGAAGGTGCAGGGGCTCAGCAGAAGGTCACGGTCTACTTCAATTCGGTCGGTTCGAAGAAGTTGCTGCTCAAATTTGCCGGTCTGATGCCGATCTGACAGTCGCGGAACAAGGGAGCTTCATGGCAGATATCGACGGACAGTTTACCCTGTTGCTGGTTGACGATAACCCGACCAACCTGACGTTGTTGGTAAAGATTATCGAACTCGACCTGCCGCAGGTGCGGGTGCTGACGGCCACCAATGCCGTCGACGGCCTGCAGCTGACCGCACGGGAGCAGATCGACGGTGCCTTTATCGATGTGCAGATGCCGCAGATGAGCGGTCTTGAGATGTGCCGTCGACTGAAGGCTGATCCACGCACCGCCGGGATCCCGCTGGTGTTGATTACCGCCCATCTGGCCGCACCGGAGATGCGCGCCGAAGGCTTGGAGGTCGGCGCTTACGATTTTATCTCGCAGCCGATCAGCAATATTGAAATGCTGGCGCGGATCAAGGTGATGCTGCGCCTGTGTCAGGGGGAACAGCGGCACCGTCGGGAAGCTCTGCAATTATCGCAACCGGATGAAGAACATCTGCTCCGTCTGCGTTGGATCAGCGGCCTGCTGTTGTCCGGAGATGGTCCGCTGGTGACACCTGACCCGTTGTTGTTGCGGGAGCTGGCGGCTGACTTATCTGCTGCGGACGAGCTGGACGAACAACAACTGATTATTCAGCTTGGCGGTCGGTTTCCGCTCCCCTGGCGGCGGAGTTTTCTGAAGCTGGCGCTGCTCGACACAATCCCCCTGGCCTTAGCGGTGAAGTTGAGTGAAGTCAATGATATCGAAGCGGTATTCGATTATCTGCGGCGGCATAATCTGGTTTTGGCCCCGGCTCCGGCCGGCGAGACGGCGGTCTCTTTCAAGCCTTCGGTCCGGGAACTGTTGCGGGGGTGGGTTGCACAGACTCTGACAGCGGAGGAGCAGCAGCAGGTTTATCTGTGTGCTGCCGACTGGTACCAGCAGAAAAACGAGCTGACGAGTGCGTTCCGCTGTCTGCTGCGGGCTGAACAGTACGCGGGGATTTCTCAGCTGTTCAGCCAGTCCGGGTTGGCCCTGCTGGATGAGTCCCGTCATCCGCAGGTGATGCAGCTGCTGTCGCTGGTCCCCGAGGAGGAAGCGGTGCGCTGCGGTTGGTTGTCGCTGTTCACCGGGGTCAGCTGTATGCGCAGTCGGCCCCTGGATGTCGACACCTGGCTGGAATTGGCGCGCGCCAGGTTTGTCGCCAACGCCGATCAGCGCGGTGAATTGCTGACGTTGTCGCAGCAGATCATCCAGTACTTGGTGGTCGACGGCCAGTTTGAGCTGGGCTTGAATCGTTTGACCCGGCTGCGACAGCTGGTGGCGACACAGCTGGACCTGCTCGCTCCGTACAACCGGATCAAGGTGCTTTTTGTCCAGGGGCTGGCGGAACTTTTTTATGCCGGTTCTCTGTCGGCCTGTGAAGAACTTCTGGCCCGGGCGATGCCCGAGGCGCTGCGTGAAAAGCTGTTCGAGCTCCAGCTGGACCTCTCTCTGCTGCAGGTGCTGCTGAGCCTTTTTCAGGGGCGTTTACGGGTGGCCCGGGCCGCGATGGAGCAGGCACGGGTTACCGCGGTCCGGCTACCTGATACGAGTTTACCGGTCCAGGTTTTCCAGATGGTTGCTTGTAAGCTGCTGCATGTCCGAGGTGAGCTGCAAGCGTTTTCTCAGCAGCGTCATTCTGCCCGGCAGGGCTGGGGAGCGGAGGAACTGCAGCAATCGGCATTCGGTCCGCAACTGAATTTTTTTTCCGGCCTCGCTGATCTGGCACAAGGAAATTTTGCCGCGGCCGAAGAATTGCTGAATGTGACTCTGGTTGAAAGCCCGGCGGCGGCGCGACCCCATCTGAAAAGCTGGTTACTGCAGCTGCGCGGGTTGCTGCACGCTTATGCGGGTCGGAATGAGGCAGCGCAAGCCGACTGTGACACGGGGTTGGCGTTACGTCACCGGATTGGCAACGGGCTCGGCGGTTTGCCGAACCTGCTGCTGGCCGGGGCGACGGCGGTTGTTTTGCAGCAGTATCCGCAGGCCGGAGAGCTGTTGCGGGAAGGCCTGACAACCTCTGTCGAGCTGGGAGAAGAACGTTACCGGGGCGGTTTCCATGCCTGGCTGGCACAGTTGTCTATCGCCTGTGGGGAAGATTCGGCAGCCCGACAACAGCTTGAGGCGCTGTTCGAGCAGTTGCGCCGGCAGCAGAACAATTTTTTCTTTGCCCTGACCCCCGATCTGATCCGCAGTCTGGCCGCGCCGGCCAGCAGCCGGACGGACTGGTCGGCGCAGTTACAACGGCTGACCCGGCGGTGGCTCGATTGCGGTGTGACCGATGACGGGCGGCTGGTGCCGTTGGCTCACCTGCAGACCCTCGGTGGCTTTCGTTATCAACTGGCCGGCCGGAGTCTTAATCTCAGCGAGGTGGGGCAGACCTCGCGCCAGCTGCTGGCTTTGTTGTCGGTGGCACCGAACTGTTCCCTGAGTCCCGAACTGCTGATGGGCATCCTGTGGCCCGAGAGCCCTTCCGGCAAGGCCCGGAACAGTTTTGACACTGCTCTGCTGCGGCTGCGAAAAGCCTTGGAGGGCTGTTTCGGCAAGCAGATCCGCCAGGATTACCTGGTGCTGGAAAAAGGGATGTTGCTGCTGCGCAACCTGCGGATTGACAGCAGCGAGTTTGTTCAGGCTCTGGAGCTGTCCCGGCGGCATCTGCAACGGCAGAATCTCTGGCAGGCCGAACTGGCTTTCTGGCAGGCTGAACGTCTCTGGAGCGGCGAGTTTCTGACCGGGTATGAACTGGACGCCGATCTCCCCTATAAGCGGGATCAGTTCAATCAGCTGCGCCTGGAGCAGTTGGAAGGTCTGGCGCGGCTGTTGTTGTTGCGTGGTGACAGTACCGAAGCGGTTCGTCTGCTGCAGAGTGGTCTGCAGATCGATCCGACACATGACGTGCTGGTGGGACATCTGCTCGATATCTACCAGCGACAGCATGATATCCGGGCGGTGCGGCAACTTCTCGACAGTTATCGCAGCGCCTTGCAGGACGAGGATTATGATCAGGGCGAGATCGATGAGTTGATCACTGCTCTGGGGCCACAGCGGCTCGAATTCTAAACACCGGAAAGAGGTAAAGGAAGGAATGTTATGAGTAATTGCGATTCTTGCAGTGACGGCAGCTGCGCGGTGAAACAGTCGGACGCGGCAAACGACGAACAGGCGCAGATCCGCCGAAACCTGGCGATTCGCCTGTGCGGTATCCGGCACAAGGTGCTGGTGATGTCGGGTAAAGGCGGCGTCGGTAAAAGTACCACCGCTGTTAATCTAGCCTTTGCACTGGTTGAAAAAGGTTTTAAAGTCGGCCTGCTCGATATCGACCTGCACGGGCCGAGTGTGCCGACCATGTGCGGGCTGGCCGGTCAGCACCCGCAGGCGAGTGAAGAGGGGATTGTCCCGCTGGAAGTCTCCGGACTCAAGTTGATGTCGATCGGTTTTTTACTGGCCTCATCCGGCCAGGCAACGATTATGCGCGGGCCGATGAAGCATGGTGCTATTCAGCAGCTGCTGGCCGATGTTGACTGGGGCGAGCTTGACTTTCTGCTGGTCGATTGCCCCCCGGGAACCGGTGATGAGCCGTTGAGTGCCGTTCAGCTGCTCGGTGCTGGTGCTGCTGCCGTAGTTGTGACCACTCCGCAGGAAGTGGCGCTGATCGATGTGGAAAAATCCCTCAGCTTCTGCAACGACCTGAACCTGCCGGTGATCGGGCTGATTGAAAATATGAGTGGTTTTATCTGCCCGCACTGCAATCAGCTCTCCGATATTTTCAAAAGTGGTGGAGGTGATAGACTGGCTGAGAAGACCGGCGTTGCCATGCTCGGCAAGATCCCTCTCGACCCGCGGCTTGTCGTGTCCGGAGACGACGGCAAGCCACATATCCTGTCCTGTCCCGAATCGACGTGCAGCGAAGCGATCCGGCAGACCGCAACCGCGGTTGTCACTTTCTGGGATGGGGAATGATGCAGTAAAAACCGGGGTCTTACTTGTTTTCTTACCGGGGGAATGCTAATTTTACTGAGCCGCCGATCCGGTTTTCGGGTCGGCGGCTGCAGCTTGAATCAGCCTTTTTGTTATGTTGCTAACGGTGGAGAAAAAAATGAAAATCAGTCGCGGCGAAGTGGAGCATGTTGCCCGTCTGGCACGTTTGGCACTGTCGCCTGACGAGCTGGAGACTCTGACCGGACAGATGGATGCGATCCTCGGCTATGTTGATAAGCTGAAGGAACTGGACACCGAAGGGATTGAGCCCATGGCGCATGCAGTGCCGATGGAAAATGCCTTTCGTGAGGATGTTGTCAGGCCGTCGATCGGTATTGAGCGGGCGCAGCAGAATGCACCGGAAACCGATGGTTCATGTTTTAAAGTGCCTAAAGTTATCGAGTAGTATGCGCAAGACGATGTTGGAGAAATAGATGGATTTAACTGATTTAACCATGACCCAATTGCGGGAAAAGTTGTTGGCCGGAGAAATTTCATCGGTCGAATTGACCCGAAGTTTTCTGGCGCGGATCACGCGGACCGACGAACGGATCAACGCTTTTATCACGGTTTGTGAAGAGGAGGCGCTGACTGCCGCAGTGGCTGCTGATAAACGGCTGGCCGCGGGCGATATCGCCGCCTTGACCGGGATTCCGCTGGCGGTCAAAGATATCTTCAATACCCTGGATGTGCGCACCACCTGCGGTTCGAAAATCCTCGACAACTATATTTCTCCCTACGATGCGACCGCCGTTGCCCGGCTGCGCGAGCAGGGGGCGGTGATGATCGGCAAGCTGAATATGGATGAGTTCGCCATGGGCTCCTCCAGTGAGAATAGCGCGGCCGGTTGTGTGAAAAACCCCTGGGATTTACAGCGGGTGCCGGGGGGCTCTTCCGGTGGCAGCGCGGCCGCCGTGGCTGCCGGGCTGACCCCGATGGCGTTGGGAACCGATACCGGCGGTTCAATCCGCCAGCCGGCCTCTCACTGCGGGGTGGTCGGCCTCAAGCCGACTTATGGCCGGGTCTCCCGTTACGGAGTGGTCGCCTACGCCTCCTCGCTGGATCAGGTCGGGCCGTTGGCCCGCAACGTTGAAGATTGTGCCGTTCTGCTCGGTGCCGTCGCCGGCTACGATCCCGCCGATTCGACCTCAGTGGATACCCCGGTGCCCGACTACCTGGCCAGTCTCAAAGCGGGGGTCAAGGGGAAGCGGATCGGTCTGCCGAAGGAGTATTTTCTCGATGGGCTCGATGCCGATGTGAAACGGGCGGTCGAAGCGGCGATCGAAACCTATAAACGGCTGGGCGCTGAAATCGTCGAGGTCAGTCTGCCGCACACCGATTATGCCGTGGCCTGTTATTATCTGATCGCCACGGCCGAGGCATCGAGTAACCTGGCCCGTTATGACGGGGTCCGCTTCGGTGTCCGCAAGGGGGTCGGTGAAGGCTTGCTCGACATGTATCAGCAGACCCGGGCCGCGGGTTTCGGTGACGAGGTCAAACGCCGGATCATGCTCGGCACCTACGCCCTTTCTTCCGGTTATTACGATGCCTACTATCTGAAGGCGCAGAAGGTTCGGACGTTGATTCGACAGGATTTTCTTGACGCTTTCCGGCAGGTTGACCTGCTGCTCACTCCGGTGGCGCCGACCCCGGCGTTCAAAATCGGTGAGAAGATGGGCGACCCGTTGCAGATGTACCTCTCCGATATCTTCACCATCCCGGTCAACCTGGCAGGAACCTGTGCGCTCAGCCTGCCCTGCGGGATCAGCCGTGAGGGGCTGCCGATCGGCCTGCAGCTGCTCGGCAAGCCTTTCGCCGAAGCGGAGATTCTGCAGGCCGCCCGGGCGTTTGAAGACGCGACCGAGTGGGGCGGAAAAATTGCTCCGCTGTAAGG
>JAADGW010000230.1 GCA_013152145.1 Deltaproteobacteria bacterium | reverse complement strand
GTTTATCCAAATCGGAATTCCCTGCAGTACTCAGAACTATATGGGCTTAAAGATCTCGCCACAATTATCCGGGGGACAATGCGCCGTCCCGGTTTTTCCGAGGCCTGGAACGTCTTTGTCCAGTTGGGGTGCACCGATGATACCTACATTATGGAGAATTCTCATTTGTTGAGCTATCGGCAGTTTCTGGAGAGCTTCCTTCCCAGTATGAAAAATACGACCACTGAGGAAAAACTAGCTGAATTTATTGGGATTTCAAGTGGATCAGCGATAATGGACAAACTTCGTTGGCTGGATATTTTTTCAGATGAGATCATTGGCCTCAAGGCCGCGACTCCGGCATTGATCATGCGGAAAATTCTGGAACAAAAGTGGACGATGGGTTCTCAGGATCGAGACCTGCTAGTCATGCAGCATCAGTTTGATTTTGAGTTGGCCGGACAAAAAAAACGCATTGTCTCCTCCATGAGTTATGAAGGTGTGGATAAAAAACATACCGCGATGTCGTACACGGTGGGCACACCATTAGCCATTGCGGTAAAACTGCTCGCCACCGGCGTTATCAATCCATCCGGGGTCCGAATTCCGACATTTCCAGAAATATATAACTGCGTTCTAGAAGAACTGGAGGACTTGGGAATTATGTTTATTGAGCAGGAAATTGATTTATGACTACTCGATAAACCAAGGAATATTCCAGGATTTCTGCACTCTGACTAAAACCATTTCTGACCGGGTCGAATCGATCTGATTTCCAGCTATAGTCTGTAGCTTTACCCCATAAAACAAAACAATATTTTATCTTTTGAGCCTCTTTCACTTATACTGCTTAGATGCTGAAGAAGATCGGCGATCCTCTCGGCAAAAATAACCAAGTTGCCCCCCTGATCGACACCATTAACTACGGCAGAGCACATCCTCCGGCTCAAAGGATCAGGTTTGATATTCAATTCTGGTGATGGCCCATCTCGCCCATCTGGTATTTTTCGGATAGGCATACTGCAGACTTGCTTGGCGACAAGCAACACTTGAAAAAGGAGATGCACATGAAACTGAAAAAGCTCGTATCAATCCTTCTTGCCCTGTTGATGACGGTATTTTTTGTGGGCAGCAGTTTTGCCAGCACGCTGGAGGAGATCGTGAGTCGGGGTGAACTTCGTGTTGCTGTTCAGTCCGGTGCCCCACCTTATGCCTTTATAGACAAACATGGTGACCCGTCGGGATCAATGGTTGACTTCACTAAGGGGATGGCAGATGCCATGGGTGTCAAACTGAAGATTCTCGATTATGATTGGGACGGTTTGATTCCGGCACTTCTGTCGGGTAAGGCCGATATTTTAGCGGCGGATATGACTCCTACTTTGAAGCGGGCGTTAAAGGTAACCTTTACCGATCCCTGGATTTATGTGCAGCCCTGTATCTTCACCAAAACGGAAGCCAGTTTTCAAACCCTTGCAGATGTCAACAAGCCGAGTGTGACGGTTGGTGTTCTTCTGGGTTCTACCGGTGAAGTCATTGCCAAGAAATATCTGCCCAATGCCAAGATAAAATCCTATAAAGGTGGTGGTCGGATGGTCGTTCAGGCTCTCGAAGCCGGTCACATCGATGCGGGAGTTAATGATGACCTGGCGGTCCTTACCGTTCTCCCCGATTTCCCACCTAACTCTATCCGTCTTCTCGACAAACGCCTGGGCCAAGGGAAAGACCCTCTTGCCTTTGCGGTAAGACCGGAGTCTGTCAATTTATGGCAGTGGATCAATCTCTATTTTAAAACCATCAGAGCGAATGGTACTTATGATAAGAATATCGCCTACTGGATGCAAGGCACAGACTGGAAAAAAGACCATTAATCGGGTCCGTACCTCTGAAGGATTTTCACTCGTGCAAACCATAGGATAAAAGAAGACAATCAACAGGTAGGTACAGAAGACTTCTTCTGTACCTACCTGGCAGACGGTGGAAAAATAACATGCTGACTGATTTTAATTTCAGGGTCATTCTGGAATATATGCCCCTATTCCTGGAGGGACTGAAGCATACCGTTTTTATTGCGATTATAGCCCTGGTTCTTGCCCTTATCACCGGGATAATCGCCTGTGCGTGCCGAATTTCACGTTTTAAAATTCTCAGATATCCAGTTATCACCTATATTGAGATAATCCGGTCAACACCACTTCTGGTTCAAATCTATTTTTTCTATTTTGGTCTTCCGACTCTTGGTGTCAGCGTTCCCGAAATTCAAACCGGGATTATTGCATTAATGCTCAATTCCGGTGCGTATATTGCGGAAATTATCCGTGCCGGGATTAAATCAGTAGACCAGGGACAGATTGAGGCGGGTCTCTCCTCAGGATTAAATTACGTCCAGCGCATGCGCTTTATTATTCTTCCCCAAGCTTTTGGAGTGACGATTCCCCCCTTGCTGGGACAAGCCATCGTCCTGGTTAAGGATACGGCCCTGCTCTCATTGATATCAGTTGCGGAATTAACCCGTAGTGGTCAAACCCTGACGTCCGAGCGCTTCATGCCGACAGAAGCATTTCTGACCGTTGCCTTCTTTTATATGTGCATTTATTTCGGCCTTAAGACTTTGGCGGACTGGTCCCAGAAAAAACTGATTTTCCGGGAGGCTTATTAGCATGATGGCTTTTTATCTTAGCCGCCTGGTAGAAATTTTTCCCTTTTTCCTCAAGGGATTATGGATGACCACCAAAATTGCCTTTATCAGCCTGATTATTTGTACCCTGATTGGGTTTGTACTGGGAGTGATCAGGGCAAGCAACAATGTCTGGTTAAAGCGTATCGTTGGTGTGTATGTCGCCTTTGCCCGAGGAACTCCTTTTGTCGTTCAGATTTTTATTGTCTTTTTTGTTTTTCCCGAATGGGGAATTCAACTGGAAGCCTTTCCTGCCGCGCTGCTGGCAATGGCCATTATGGGGTCGGCCTTTGTCTGTGAAATTGTCGCAGGAGGCATCAACTCTATCCCTAAAGGCCAATGGGAAGCTTCTGCTTCCTCTGGATTGACTAAAATTCAACAGCTTCGCCTGGTCATTATTCCTCAATCGATGAAGGTGATCATCCCACCGCTGGTGGGACAGTATGTACTCCTGATAAAAGATACTTCTGTTGTATCAGTGATCGGGGTCACAGAACTGACGAGGGTTGGATGGATTACCGTAGTCAGAATTCCTGAGGGGTTGATGGTGTTTGCACTCGTGGGCGTTCTTTATTTTTCCATCTCATATCCTCTGATTCTCCTTTCGAATTATCTGGAGCGCAGGATGACGGTATAGCCTGAAGATCAGATGTTGGCCTGGTGCCCATCCGAAAATTCCGGATGAAAAGAGTTGAGCTTCCAAACAGCAACCGGTCTGACTATTCACGAAAGTTACGGTGGAAATTATAGAAGGGTCAAAAGGAAAATGATTGAATTTAAAGGCGTCAACAAGTGGTTTGGAAAACTCCATGTATTGGCTGAAATCAATTTATTCATACCTAAAGGTGAAGTTCTGGTGATCTGTGGTCCCAGTGGTTCCGGTAAATCAACCCTGATCAGATGTATCAACAAGCTGGAGCCCATTCAGGAAGGTGAAATTATTGTCAATGAGATGTCTGTACATAAGCCATCGACAAACCTGACCAAGCTTCGGGGTGAAGTTGGTTTTGTATTTCAACAGTTTCATCTTTACCCGAATATGACCGTATTGCAAAACATAATGCTGGCTCCGATTCACGTGAAAAAGATTGCCAAAGCTGACGCTGAAAAAATTGCTCGGGAAAAACTGGAGAGGGTTGGCTTGTCTGAAAAAGCGGCTGCCTACCCGATACAGCTTTCCGGGGGTCAACAGCAGCGGGTCGCTATTGCTCGCAATTTGGCCATGTCCCCGGAAATTATGCTTTTTGATGAACCAACCTCTGCATTAGATCCTGAAATGATAGGTGAGGTTCTGGACGTTATGGTTGGGCTGGCTTCTGAAGGTATCACCATGTGTGTCGTAACCCACGAAATGGGGTTTGCCAAAAAAGTGGCGCACCGGGTTCTCTTTATGGATGAAGGAAAAATTATCGAAACCGGCAAACCGGGTGCTTTTTTTGACAATCCAAAAACCGACCGTGCCGCTGATTTCATCAGCAAAATTCTGACCCACTGAAAACCGACGGACGGATTGAGATCTGAAAAGGATTGAGACAATGAAAGTAGTGGTATTGGGTGGTTTGGGTTTACAGGGCCGGGCAGCTCTGGTTGACCTGTCCAGGAGTGCTGATGTTGATGAAATCATCTGTGCCGACGCAAATCTCGACGGGTGGAATGCCTTCTCTGGAACATTTGACAGCACAAAAATCGTTCCTCTAAGAATTGACGCAACTTCGCCGGAAGCATTGCTCTCGGTATTGGAGCAGGGGGTGGACGTCGCCATCGATCTGTTGCCTCTTACCTTCATGCTGAATATCTTTGAAGCTGCCATAAAGGCCAAGGTACCACTGGTCAGTACCAATTATGCCCACAGCTTGCATCATCTTCACGCTCAGGCTGAAGCGGCCGGGATTACTCTCATGCCGGAGTGCGGTCTGGACCCCGGTATTGACCTGATTATCTACGGCCATGCCGTCAAACAGTTCGACGAAGTCAGTGTCCTCAAATCTTACGGTGGAGGAATTCCTGAGAAAAGTGCCTGTGATAACCCACTGAATTACAAAGTCACCTGGAACTGGGATATGGTGCTGCGCTCGACAAAACGGGATTCTTTTTTCATAAGAAATGGTCATAGACTGATTGTGTCAGCTGCAGAGCAACATGAGAAATGTAACATTCACAACATATCCGTCCCTGGCATTGGTGAGCTGGAAGCAATCCCCAACGGTGATGCTGTTGCTTACACCGATCTTCTGGGGATTACCGAGACGATTCAGGAAACAGGACGCTATGCTCTGCGCTGGCCGGGCTGGTGTGACTTCTGGAGGCCGCTGAAAAAACTCGGGTTTCTCTCTTCTGATCTCCTGAATGTTTCCGGCTGTCAGGTCAGCCCCCACGATTTTCTTGTATCTCTTATTGAGCCCCAGATCCAATTTCAGGAGGGAGAGAAGGATATCGTTATTTTACAGAATATTTTTGAGGGCAAAAAAGCCGGCAAGAAAAAACGGCTGGTGGCAAACCTGTTGATCGAAAGAGATCTGGAAACCGGCCTCTTCGCCATGAACATGGGGGTCAGCTATCCGACAACCATCGTCGCACAGATGATTGTACGGGGTGAAATTACCCGCAGGGGCCTGTTGTCTCCGGTCCTGGACATTCCACATGACAGCTTCATGGCAGAACTGTCGAAACGGGGAATCAAAATTAACTATGAAATGACGGATCTGAATTAAGCCCCATCCTGAAACGCGGACGGGTGTACCGTAAACCATTTCGGTAACCATTCAGCCCCCCCCTGGTCATGCTCCATCAGCATCACTTCGATCGGTGACTGCTTTGCCGGCATACCGTTATCAACCAGCGCAACGAACAGGGCATCTTCCTCTTTGGCGTGATGGAAACGATCGGCATAGTTGCGGATGAAATCGACCGCATCGAGGTCAATGCGGTCTGCCCGCTCCGGGCGGTCGCTTCCCCAGTCTGTTCTTCAAAAAAATAGTTTACGAAGAAAAGACCCGCAAACCGACAGGCTGGTTCTCACTGAAACGTACCCGTCGTTCTGTTGCAATTATCCGAGGGCTATCTCGAGAGCTTCGGCAAAAATATCCAGGCCCTTGCTCAGCTGTTCATCGGTAATCACAACCGGCGGCAGGAAACGGACCACATTGCCGTAGATTCCGGCCCCCATGGTCAGCAGTCCGCGCTTGAAGCACTCCTCGATAATTACCGGGACGGCCTCCTTGAACGGTTCTTTGCTTTGCGGATCTTTGACCAGTTCCAGGGCAACCATTGAACCCAGGGCGCGGATATCGCCGATCTGGGGATACTTCTGCTGCAACTCTTCCAGTTTGCTGACGATTTTACTGCCAACTTCCTCGGCTTTGCCGCTCAAATCTTCCTTTTCCATCAACTCGATGGTGGCCAGGGCAGCGGCGCAGGCCACGGGGTTGCCGCCGTAGGTGCCGCCGATCCGACCGGGGGTCGGCGCATCCATGATTTCAGCGCGGCCGACCACGGCGGAGAGCGGCATTCCGGAGGCGATTCCCTTGGCCAGAGTCATCAGGTCGGGAACCACATCGAAGTGTTCGCAGGCAAACATCTTGCCGGTCCGGGCGAAGCCGGACTGGACTTCATCGACAATGAAGACGATACCGTGCTGTTCGCAGATCCGTTTCAGACCGGCGAGAAATTCCTTGGGCGGCACGATGAAGCCGCCTTCTCCCTGGACCGGCTCGATGATCATAGCGGCGATATTCTCTGGATCAACCTCGGAGATGAAGAAGCGCTCGAAATACTCCAAACAGGCCATGCCGCAGCCGGGGTAGCTCGACTTGTACATGCAGCGATAGCAGTAGGCGGCAGGGACCTTGTAGACCTCCGGTGCGAAGGGGCCGAACTCATGTTTGTACGGCTTGACCTTGCTGGTCAGGGTCATGGTCAGCAGGGTCCGGCCGTGAAAGCCCCCCTCAAAGGCGATTACGCCTGGGCGCTTGGTGTAGGCTTTGGCGATTTTGATGGCGTTCTCCACCGCCTCGGCACCGCTGTTGACAAACATGGCTTTTTTGGCGTGCTCGCCGGGAGTGATCTGGCAGAGTTTTTCCGCCAATTGCACATAGGGTTCGTACATGCCGATCATGAAACAGCTGTGCAGCAGCTTGTCTGCCTGTTCCTTGATGGCGTCGACCACGGTTTCGGGGCAGTGCCCGGCATTGATGACGCCAATACCGCCATAAAAATCGATATAGCTGTTACCGTCGCTATCCTCAATAACGGCTCCCTTGGCCTTTTCGATGAAAATGGGGGCGAGACTCGAAATCCCTCTGGCAACGTACTTCTCTTTCTTTTTTCGTAGGGTTTCGGTTTTATTCCCGAGAGTATTGCCTGTTTGAGGTATTAGATCTCCTTTTAGCATTTTTTCTTCCCTTTCTTTTCGTTTAATGAGTTCAAATCCCGACAGTCCAACCTGCTGCAGCACCTCAGCGATTCATTGGTGTTATTCAGCTTCTGGCAGGCCTTTGAGTTGCGTTGCCGGTTTTGGCTGGTCGCACCCGATTGTGGGAAGACCAGCGGGTCTGATCGGCGAACCTCGGTATTTTGATCCGTTTGCCACGGGGATATTCACCGTTACTGTCCGCTGGCTCTAACAACTTGATGGTGACACTGTCCCGATCGAGGGCTGTGACCTCGCCCTCGCCAGAATAGGCAAAGCCTGCGGCGGTCCAGTAGGCAATCACCTCTTTATGCAGTGTCAACTGTTGGTCTGAGCGACTTAAATCGAATAGATTGTCGACCAATTCATTATACTCCTGATTTTTTAACCCCAGAGCTGCAGGAGCGGGGTTAAAGGGGAATTTCTCCGATTTCCATAGCAAGAAGATCGATAGTCAGTTTTCTATTCCTTGGCAGCCCTTCCTTGCCGAGAAGGAGTTTACAGGTCTCAACCACCTCAAAACTGGTCACTACCGCTGGAGTAAAAGAAGGGTTGTCAAACTGCTGCTCTCTCGGTAGCTGCCTTTTATTCACTAATGTTTATTTAATCCCGTGAGCTTTGTATCGATCTTTTATGGGACAGGGAGTGAGTTTATGAGGTTCGGCTCTGCGTGAGGAACTATGTCCTGAGCGGTACCTAGCTGATTGGTTCATTGATCAAGGACCATACCAACGCCCTTTAAGGGGGGCGAACTCGAGACTTAACTGGCTGATATTGCAGTTTCTCTTTGTTTTTTAGAGGTGTGGCATACGCGTGCGGGAATGCCTGAAGCTTGATTCCGTATAGCATTTTTGATGCAAGAAAGAATCACGGTAATGTATTTTCCTCTCTTCAGATAGATGGAACCCGGCTTGTATGCATTTCCGGTGGGGATTGGTGAGGTGTTCATTTGTCACTGTCTAGCTTAAATATGCATCTGTTTGCCAACACTGGTGGCATTTGGCCGGGACGGGTTTTTACATATAAATCTAGCCTGAATGCTCCAATTCCCGTGTTGTGGAATCATTTTCAGCATTGTTTGCAGATCGTCCTTTGTTGTTAAAGAGACATCTTGGGTCGATTTTAGACTGCTGTTTTATTTGTGATGCATGACCGCATCTGTACGCTGAAGACTTATCGATAGGTTGAACTGTCGTTTATTCTGTTAAATCAAAAAAAATATCAGCGATAAAGAAACTGTTTTAGTACGTTTAAACACTGCCACTAGAACCACATAACAAACTGATAAATAGAGGTTATTTAGCGATAGATAAGATTTTTCTCTATGCCTGTCGGTATTGATGTCCCTCTTCGCTTTTCCTTCTTCGCCACTCCACATTTTCTCTTCATGGCATGCCTCATGCTCAAGAGCTCACCGTCAATAGAACAGCATTGCGTATGCTGAAGTCTTCAACCTCGAGCGGATATCATGGTTCGATTCGGGTTTTAGATACAATTTGTCAATAAAGGACTTCTCGAAATTTTACGACTCAAGTCCTTAAAACAGCAAGATAGAGAAAGGAAGAAAAATGCTGGACGGAAACAAGACACTGGCAGAAGCCAGCGCAAGTGAGAGAAAAAAATTTCGCAATATCGATTTTGCCCAGTCGGAGGCGGCCCGGATGGTCGAGCTGATCACCAAGTCCGAAGACCAGGTGACGACAGAAGATCGTGAGCGCGTCGCCAAAGAGACCATCGAGAACTTTGCCAACCATATAAATAAGGGATTCCTCGAATACCGCAAGTCGGTTACCGAGGCGGGCGATTTCGCCCTGACCGAATGGAAGGGACAGGGCTCGATGCTGACGGACGTCCTGGGGCGCGAGTTCATCGATGTGCTCGGCGGCTTCGGCATCTACTCTGCCGGAATCCGCCATCCGAAGATCGTAGCTGCGGTCAAGGCTCAACTCGACCGCAGCCCGCAGTATTCCCAAGAGATGCTCGATCCCCTGCGGGCCCACCTGGCCAAGGTGCTCGGCAATCTGACCCCGGGTGATCTGCAGTACATGTTCTTCAACAACAGCGGTACCGAGGCGGTGGAAGGAGCGATGAAACTGGCCAAGTTCTACACCGGCCGGACCGGTTTCATTGCCACCACCGGAGCTTTCCATGGCAAAAGCCTCGGCGCCCTGTCGTTGATGGGCAAGAGCGTCTTCCGCAAGCCGCTGATGCCGCTGCTCAGCAATACCCGTCACGTCCCTTTCGGTGATGCCGATGCTCTTGAGCAGCAGCTGGCGATCGCCGAGCAGGTCGGTGATGACATCGCCGCCTTCGTTGCCGAGCCGATTCAGGGAGAAGCCGGTGCCGTGGTTCCGCCCGATGATTACTGGCCACGAGTGCGCGAAATTTGTGATCGCTACGACATTCTGCTGATTGCCGACGAAGTCCAGACCGGCCTCGGTCGGACCGGCAAGCTGTTCGGCGTCGACAACTGGGATGTTGTCCCCGACATCATGGCCCTGGGCAAGGCCCTGGGGGGTGGCGTCATGCCGATGGCCGCTTTCGTCGCCTCGCCGAAGATCTGGAAGGTGATGGAGCCGAACCCCTTCATGCACACTTCGACCACGGGTGGTAATCCGCTGGCTTGTTCCGCCGCACTGGCCTACATCGATGTGATGCTCAGGGAAGACCTGCCGGGCCAAGCCGCCGAAAAGGGCGACTACATCATGGACAAGCTGGCCGAGTTACAAACCAAGTACCCGCAGATTCTCGACGGCTATCGTGGCAAGGGCCTGCTGATCGGTATGGAGTTCGCCACTGATGAAACCGGCTACCGGGTCGCTTCCGGGCTATTCAAGCGCAAGGTGCTGACCGCCGGCACCCTGACTAACGCCAAGGCAATCCGCATCGAGCCGGCGCTGAATATTTCCTATGAGCTGTTGGATGAAGTCCTCAATCGCCTCGAGGATACCTTTAAGAGTATTGCATAAATGAAAAAGGCCAGGCGGCGACAGAGAATGTTGCTGCCCGGCCTTTTTGTTTCGCCGTTTATGAAGGAGAAAAACATGAATCTTTACGTGGGCAAGCTCCTTGTTGTCGATCTGACCAAGAAGAAGATCAGCACCGAACCCCTGTGTCAGGAGTGGATCAGGCAGTACTGGGGGAGCTGGGGGTTGGCGCTACGTTACTACTGGGATGCGGTCGATCCTGAGGTCGATCCGCTCTCGGCGAACAATGTGATCGTCATCATGACAGGCCCCTTTTCCGGCACCCTGATGCCTCTGACTTCACGACTCAGCCTAGTGTCCAAATCGCCACATACCGGTACTATCTTCACCAGCAACGTCGGTGGCGCCTTCGGACCGGAACTGAAATATGCCGGCTACGACGGCCTGATTATCAAAGGCGCCTCAGATTCGCCGGTCTATTTGAAGATTATCGACGATCAGGTCAGCCTCGAAGATGCCAGCGCCTTGATGGGTAAGGGGATTTTCGAAACGGAAGAATGTCTTGAAGCGGCAGTCGGCTTCACCGGTGCCAAGACCCTGGCCATCGGCCCTGCCGCCGAGAACCTGATTACCTACAGCATGATCGGCTCGGAGTCCTATCGCCAGTTCGGTCGTGGTGGCACCGGTGCCTTGTTCGGCTCGAAGAATCTCAAAGCAGTGGTCTGCAAAGGGAGTAAATCAGTACAGGTGGCCGATATGGCCAAGTTTATCGAGCGGGTTACCCACTATAAAACCGAAAACCTATTTACCGAAGATAACCTCTGGGCGAACAGCGACGGTACCGCCGTACTGGTTGACGCCACCAACGAAATGGGGATTCACCCGACCAGAAACTACACTGCCGGTATCAGCGAGCAGAAAGACACCCTGAATTCCGACGCCATCAAGGCTGCAAAATTAAGTGACCGGGCCTGTGCGGGCTGTCCCTTGGGCTGCGGTAAGTTTACCCGCATCGGCGAGACCGAAGTCGAAGGACCGGAGTACGAAACTCTCTGCCTCGGTGGCTCAAACTGCGAAGTTCACGATCTTGAAGCGGTCATCAAGTACAACCGCAGCTGTGATGATCTTGGTCTCGACACCATGAGTTGCGGCAGCACCATCAGCATGGCAATGGAGATGGCCGAAAGCGGCCGTCACGATTTCGGCCTGAAGTTCGGTGATGCAGAAGAGTACCTGAAAGTCGTAGAGGAGATCGCCAACCTGTCAACTGAACGTGGCCGCGACCTGGCCATGGGGGCCAAGAAACTGGCGGAAAAGTACCATTCCGCTGATCTCTCGATGGAGGTTAAGGGGCTTGAGCTGCCGGCCTATGAACCGCGCGGCAACTACGGTATGGGGCTGGCCTATGCGACCAGCGAACGAGGTGCCTGCCATCTGCGCGCCTTCACCATCTTTTCCGAGACGCCTTTCGATATTGAGACTCAGGTACAGGATGTTATCGAGGCACAGAACTTCAACGGCATTAAATGGTCGATGTGTTACTGCGATTTCTGGGGTTCGATCAATACTGAGATCACCGCAGAGCTGCTGACTGTCGGGCTTGGTGAAGAAGTGACTGCGGCCGAGCTGGACCAGGCCGGTGAGCGGATCTGGAACCTTTCGCGCTTGTTCAACCAACGTATTGGTTTCACCTCCAAGGATGACAACCTTCCGGGAAAGGTCCTGAAAAACCCCCTGAAGAAGGGCCCGAATGCCGGCAAAACCTTCAACTCGGAGGACTTTTCTGCCGCCCTGCAATTCTACTACAAGTTACGTGGCTGGGATGAGCAGGGGCAGCCTGGAGCAGCCAAACTGGCTGAACTGGGACTGGATCAACTTTAAGGACGGGAGGAGAGAAGTCCATGAACAAAATGCTATTCGCCGATCCCGACAAGTGTACCGGCTGTAATCGTTGCACCTATGTCTGTTCTGCGGTGAAGACCGGACAGTTTGCACCAAGCAGGGCTCATATTCAGATCAACAACTTTCCCCATAAAGGGTTTGCGGCTCCCAGTATCTGTTTTCAATGCCCGGGTGCCCCATGTCACAAGGCATGTCCCGCGAATGCTATCTCACGCAATGCTGATGATGTGGTGGTGGTTGATGCGGAAAAATGTACCGCCTGTGGCAACTGTGTCACGGCTTGCCCCTACGGCATGATCGAACAGAATGAGCAGAAGGTCGCCTACAAGTGTGATTGCTGCGACGGTGATCCGGCCTGCGTCAAGGAGTGTTTTTCCGGCGCACTGGTTTTTCAGGAAAAGACCCCTGCTCTTGTGAAGATCAAGGGACTACAGATGAAGCAACGTGCTACCGAGGGTTTGCCGGCTGAGAAGAGGCATCAGCTGGGCAAGGCTCTACTTTTACTGTCTCGGGATTAACCCGGGGCTCTATCTATCGAGGAGGTTTATCTAATGGACCAGGTAAGAAAAGCAGGAATTGTGTTGGTTTTTGTGATGGTACTGGTTGTCGGCTTGGTATCTGTTGCTCCAGCGGCGATTGAAGTCGAAGGCGATACATATGTGGGTGTTTTCGATAAGTACCTGTGGCGTGGTTTTGACCTGAGCGGCAGTCAGCCGGTGGCTCAGGGTGGAGTGGATTTGAGCGCCGGCGGCTTTACCCTGAGCTACTGGAGTAACCTGCAGATGTTCAACGATGCCGGTGACGGCTACAGTGCTGGTGAAATGAATGAAACTGATCTTATTATTGACTATTCCTTTGATGTCAATGAGCAGGTCTCTCTGAGTATCGGCAACGCGTTTTATGCCGTTGAGGGGATCGATGACACCAATGAGGCTTATCTGACGGTCGCCCTGAACACCTTTCTTAGCCCCTCCCTGACGGCTTACTGGGATTGGGACAAGGCCAAACAGTCGGGGCTGTTTTATATCCTGTCAATTGGCCACGACATTGAGCTTTCGAAGCAACTCACTCTGAGCCTCTCGGCAAGCTGCGGGTACAACCAGGAGAGTGACTTCTTGATCGGCGATTACAATAACTGGCACAATGCAGAATTCGGCGTGGGGATCGATTATGCACTTACCGATCAGCTCACCTTGAGCCCCTCTTTTCTCTACTCCACCCCGATCAGTGACGATGCTGAGAATATTGCCGGAATCGACGACGAAATGACCGCCGGCCTGAACATCACTTTCAGCTTTTAACGCAGGACGCGATACGGGACTATAGATGAATGAGCTGTTTTTTCATGGCCGTTCGAGGGTGTGCAGATAAAAACCCGCTATCCGGTAGAACCCGTGAGAGACACAAGAATCTGGTCCTGAATCTGTTGGAATCGGCCCGCCGCTGATCCATGATCCAGGCTTTTAGTAGAAAGTTGACAGCATTATGACAATCGAAGCAATCAAGACCGGGCTGTCGATCCGCGATATTTCGAAGAGTTCCGACGAGGTTAACGCCTCGATCGACACTTCCATCGAAAGCCAGTCGGGTGTTGACGACAATATGACAATCGAAGCAACCAAAACAGGTTTGTCGATCTGCGAGGTCTCGAAGAGTTTTGGTGAGGTCAAGGCTTTGATCAACACTTCCCTTGAGATCAAGCCGGGCGAGTTCTTTACCCTGCTCGGTCCGTCCGGCTGCGGCAAAACAACCCTGATGCGCATCATCGCCGGTCTGGAGTTGGCCGATACCGGCACCGTACTTCTCAGCGGCAAGGACATCTCACGGCTGCCGGCAAATAAACGGCATGTCAACACGGTCTTCCAGAGCTATGCCCTTTTCCCCCACCTGACGGTCTTCGAAAACGTTGCCTTCGGACTACGCTCCAGGAAGGTTCATAAAGATGAGATCAATCAGCGCGTCACGGAAGCCCTGACTATGGTCGACCTGACAGGTATGGCTGACCGACTCCCCCAACAAATGTCCGGCGGACAACAACAGCGTGTGGCCCTATCGCGCGCCCTGGTCAACCAGCCGGAGGTGCTGCTGCTCGACGAACCGATGTCGGCTCTCGATGCCAAATTACGGACTCAGGTCCAGGTCGAGTTGAAACGCCTCCACCAGCGACTGGGCCAGACCTTTATCCTGGTCACTCATGATCAGGACGAAGCCCTGGTGGTCTCCGACCGCATCGCAGTCATGAACCATGGGGAGATTATTCAGCACGGCACCCCAAAAGAGGTTTATGAACGGCCGACCTGCCGTTTTGTCGCCGAATTTCTCGGTGCCGCCAACCTGATCTCCGGCATCCGGGCCGGTAACGGCGTAGAGACCGAATTCGGCGCTCTGCAGGTTGTCAAGGAAATCCCCTGGCAGAAAGGCACCCTGGCGATCCGCCCGGAGCGGGTCAGTATCCACGACAACCAACCGGAGGTTAACGGCGTCAAGGCCCGCATTCTGGATGTTATCTACCTTGGCTCCAATGTCGAATTGCTGCTCGACCGCGGCTTTCGCGTGCGAACCGATACCCATCGTCTATTCACCCAAGGAGAGGAAATCTGGCTGTCGTTCCCTCCGGAAAGGCTGGTGGTTCTCAATGATTAGAAATCGCCTGACCGTCTGGTACGGTGAGTTGGTCTTGCGCAAGCAATTGGCCCGTCGCGGCTCGGCATTCCTCTCACCCGGCATCCTCTGGCTGCTCGCTTTACTGGTCCTGCCCGGACTGGTGCTGGTTGTGGTGAGCTTCACCGAACGTGGTGCTTACGGGCAGATCGAATGGCTCTTCTCCGTCGATAATTACAAGCGTCTGATCGGCTTCGGCATGCTCGGCTGGTCAGCGGACAACCTGGCGATTATCTGGCGTTCGATCTGGGTAGCCTTCGTCACCACTCTGATCGCCATTCTGCTTTCCTACCCGATCAGCTTCTTCATCGTCAACCGGCCGCCACGCCAGCGCTTTTTGTGGCTGACAGTGCTGATCGTCCCCTTCTGGACCAATATGGTGATCCGGGCTTATGCCTGGTTCTTAATCCTCGCCCCGGAGATGCCGCTGGCGAAGTTGGCAGTCTATCTCGGTATACATCCCGCGAACACACCACTTTACCCGAGCTCCTTTGCGGTCTATCTGGGGATGGTGTCGATGTTCCTGCCCTTCGTCACGCTGCCGCTCTACTCCAGCATCGAGAGGATGGACTGGTCGCTGGTCGAGGCGGCTCAGGATCTCTATGCCTCTCGGGTCAGGGTATTCATGCAGGCTATCTTTCCGCAGACCAAGCCGGGATTGACGGCTGGCGTCATCCTGACCTTCGTCCCGGCCATGGGCATGTTCGTGGTACCGGATCTGCTCGGCGGCTCCAAGTTCATGCTGGTCGGCAACTTGATCCAGCAACAGTTCGGCTCGAGCCGCGACTGGCCCTTCGGCGCCGCGATCAGCATGGGCCTGGTGGTCCTGACCATGATCAGCCTGCAGATCTACCGCAAGAAAAGCAAGGAGATCGAACCGATATGAAAAGATCTCACCCCCTGGTTACCTTGATTGCCCTGGGCTCGATGGTCTTTCTCTACCTGCCGCTGATCTCAGTCGCCATCTATTCGGTGAACGATACCCGCTACGGCCTCGTCTGGCATGGCTTCACCCTGAACTGGTATGTCAAGCTATTTCACAACGAGATCATCCTCGAAGCAGCAAGGAACACCCTGATACTGGCGGTGTCTTCAACCCTTGTCGCCACGGTACTCGGTACCGCGCTCGCCTTCGGTATGGACCGCTTTCCCTGGTCGCGCCGGACCAACACCTTTCTCGATGTGGTCCTGCACCTGCCGGTGGTCATTCCCGACATCATCCTGGCAGCCGCTCTGGTGGTCGCCTTCGGTCTGCTGCGCGCGGTTTCCTCGATCTTCGAGCCAGGGATATTTATCATGATCCTGGGACATATCACCTTCCAGATCGCTTTCGTGGCACTGGTGGTGCGCAGCCGACTCACCTCCCTGGGACGGGACATTGAGGAGGCTGGCCGCGACCTCTACGCCAGCGCATTTTACCAGTTCCGGCGCGTCACCCTGCCACTGCTGATGCCTGGTATCATCGCCGGCGGCATGCTGGCCTTCACCCTGTCGTTGGACGACTTCGTGATCAGTTTTTTTACCTCAGGTCCCGACTCCGTCACTCTGCCGCTGTTCATCTACGCCGCAGTGCGACGCGGCGTCACACCCGAAATCCACGCTTTGTCGACCCTGGTTGTGCTGGCAACCATCATCCTGGTGGTCTTTGCCGAACGCCTGACCCGGTCAAATAAAGCCTAATGTTGTCGGAATGTTCCGACTGCCGTTGAAAAAAGGAGATGCACATGAAAAAACTAACGATCCTGCTGTTGACAGCCATGTTGCTGCTGCTGTCGGTGAGTGTCTGGGCCGAACAGAAGGAACTCAGGGTATTCATCTGGTCTGAATATCTCGACCCGGCGATCCCCGCAGCCTTTGAGAAAGAAACCGGCATCAAGGTCCGCATAGACCTCTATGAGTCAAACGAGGATATGCTGGCCAAGCTGCAGGCCGGCGGTGTCAGCCAGTACGATATCATTGTTCCTTCCGACTACATCATGCCGGCCTTGATTCAGCTCGGCATGCTGCAGAAACTGGACCATGCAAAAATCCCCAATCTGAAGAACCTCAAACCACTCTTCAAGGAGACCAGCTACGATCCGGGAAACAAGTACTCGGTGGCTTACCAGTGGGGCACCATCGGCCTGCTCTATCGCACCGACTTGCTCAAGCATTACAACGGCAGCTGGTCCACCCTCTTCGACCCGACCAAAAACCCCGGCAACTTCCTGCTGCTTGACTCCAGTCGTGAGATGCTCGGCATCACCCTGCTCTATCTCGGTTATGACTTCAACAGTACCGACCCGAAAGAACTGTTAGCGGCAGCCGACCTCCTCGCCACAACCAAGAAGCGCGATGACTGCCTCGGTTTCAAGGGGGGCGTCGGCGGCAAAAATGACGTAGTTGCCGGTTCAGCCGCCGTAGCGATCGTCTACAACGGCGACGGCATTCAGGCCATGAGCAACAACCCGGACATTCCACTCGCCTTTGCCATCCCCAAAGAAGGTAGCGAGCTCTGGTACGACTCCATGGCCATCCCGGCCAAGGCGCCAAACCCCGATGCCGCCCACAAGTGGATCAACTATATCCTCGACGCCAAGGTCGGCGCCAAGCTGTCCAACTACAACCGATTCGCCACGCCAAACGCAGCTTCGATGCCGTTCATCACCCCCGAAGACCTCAAGAACCCCGGCATCTACCCAGATGAAGCAACCATGAAGACCCTGTTCTTTTCCAAAGATCTCGGTAATAAGATGAAGTTGGTTGACGAAGCCTGGACCCGGGCCAAGTCACACTAAAGACAGATTACCGCAGCCGGGTGCGGCGGGATATCCCGCCACACCCGGCACCCCAGACATATTGACAACCACGTTACCTGCCGGACCGTCGCCTGCCGCGAAGCGATCGACGGTAAAGAGCTGCCAGACTCACCTGAAGTACTTCTCCCAATCGTTTGCATTCCCTGCAAGCTTGTTTAACCTCTAAACGGTGCATTCTCGGGTCCGTATTACTGGATCGGGAATTGCACTGTTTTTTTATCGGCCGCCAGGGTCTTATGTCGGCAAAAACGAGTGTATCGCTTGCGTTTTTGATTCTGATGTGGTCTCATGATTCTGTTTTGCATGCTGTGATGCGTATTCGAATTGTGGATAATTTAAGATCTGACCATTGGGGAGAAGAGAAGGGACCTGGACTATGTCTGGAAATTTGAAATTGACCGGAAATGCAGAGCAGGATCTGGATCATAAGCAGCACCGGGAGGCCTTTAATCAGACCCAGAGCAATGTCGGTGGTGACTGTGTGCTCTCGGTTGATAACGAGGGCTCTGTCCTGCTGTCCGACCGGGTCAGCAGGCAGAACCTTGATATCCACCCCGGCAGTTCACTTGTCGAGCATTTTCCGCGATTGTGGGAGCAGGTTGAGGCAACTCTCAAGGATAAAAATCCTCGCACAGGGTTTTCGGTGATGAAGGAGGGGCATGAGTTTCTTGTCACGATCAGTCCCATCCTCTCCGGCTCCAAGGTATTCGGTGCCATCTGTGTTTTTTCCGAAAATACCGAAATTGAGATCATTGCCAGGGAAATGCGTGACTTCAGGGATTTATCAAAAGAACTCGCGGTTATTATCGATTCCTGTTACGAGGGACTCTGGGTTTATGACGGCCAGGCCAATGTTCTGCGTATCAATACCGCGGCTGAACGGATCAATAATATTACGGCCGAGGATGTCATCGGCCATAATATGTACGATCTGGTCAAAACTGAACTGGTGGAACGTTCTGCGGCTCTGGAGGTTATAGAGAAGAAAAAAGCGGTCAGTTTCCTCTGCAGCACCAGAGAGGGACGCAAGTTGATAAAATCGGGAACTCCGATCTTTGATGATGACGGGCAGTTGATCAAAATTGTTGTCAGTGAGCGGGATATTACTGAAATGGACCAGATGCAGCGCCAGTTGGAAGAGCAAGCCGCCCTGAGCAACCAGTTTCAACATCAGATTCTGGAAATGCAACAAGCAGAACTGGCGTCAACCAAGATCATCGCCAAGAGTCCTTCCATGATCAGGGCCCTGAACCAGGCGATCAAGGTCAGCCACGCCGATTCCTCAGTCCTGATTCTGGGGGAATCGGGGGTCGGCAAGGGGCTGTTTGCTGATCTGATCCACATGCGCTCTCATCGTGCGGAGAAACCGCTGATCAAAATCAATTGCGGTGCGATCCCGGAAACCCTGATCGAGTCTGAGTTGTTCGGCCACGAAAAGGGGGCCTTTACTGGAGCCCAGGCAGCCAAGCCGGGACATATAGAGCTGGCGGACGGGGGGGTGCTGTTTCTCGATGAGATTGCTGAACTGCCACTTGCATCCCAGGTGAAACTGCTCCGTTTTCTTGAGGATGGTAACGTGACGCGGCTTGGCGGTACCAAGGCCAAGCAAGTCGATGTTCGTATTCTGGCGGCCACCCATGGCGACCTTGAAGAGATGGTGGAGAGAAAGGAATTTCGTCTCGATCTCTACTATCGTTTAAATGTTATCCCGCTGCATATCCCATCACTGCGCGATCGCAAGGATTGTATCGTTCCGCTGATTCAGCATTATGTCGACCTGTTCAGCAAACGCAACGGTATCAACAAACGAATTACCAGTGCGGCCATGGACGTATTGCTCTCTTACCACTGGCCCGGCAATGTGCGGCAGTTGATGAATGTCTGTGAGCGGATCCTGGTCATGGCAGATGGTGATGTGATCGATATTCAGGATCTGCCGCAAAATATCGCTGGCAACAGCTCGCGAGGGACGCTGCCGACAGAGCGGTTGACGCTGCAGCAGGCGATGAACAGTTACGAGCGGTCATTGCTCGCTGAAGCTATGGAAGAGTTTGGCAATCAGTACAAAGTGGCTGATGCTCTGGGAATTAATCAGTCGACCGTGGCCCGTAAGATCAAGCGCTATGGTATTGCCTGAGGCTTAAGACATTCCCACCGCAAATTGTGACGCGGCCGAGACTGGATGCACTTATGCATCCAGTCTCGGCCGCTTTTTTATCACGTAGATTTTTTCTGAGACGTTTGCAGCTTGTTTCCTTTTTATCTTTTTCTGTGTGATATTTCTTTCTCGATAGAAACATTGCTTAACCAGTTTGAATAATAAGGATTATATTCATTTTTGAGTATTTTTTTTGCGTGCCTCAACCGATTGAGTTACTCAATCGATCTACTGTTTTGCCTGTCTCTGGCACAGCTTGTGCTTTTCTTCAAGATAATATCGATCAAGAAAAGCTTGCGACAGTGGGCGAAATAAATAAACGTTGAACAAAGTGTTTACGGTCCGAACCCACCAAGGGCTGGCCCCGCAACAGGCCATCAGGAGTAAGTCGTGATTCCACTGGGGATTTTGATTTTTGATATCGAGAATTTTATCGATAGCTGAACCATCCGATGAGATCGAAGGCGAAAGAATGAGAATAAAATCAATATCGGAGGTTTCAAGATGGAAAAATTTGTCCAGAACAACCCCTTTGCCCAGCCGAGCGGGACCTCTCCTTACGTCGGGATTGCCACCTTTGCCGGCTACCCTTTCTGGGATATTCAGAGTCGTGCCGATGCGGCCATCCTGGGAGTCCCCTATGATGAGGGCTGCTCCAATAAGCCCGGGACCCGGTTCGGGCCGCGATCGATCCGCCAGGCCTCTATGCTTTATGCCTATGAGGGGGTTGAGGAGCGTTTTTACGATGCGGACCGGCGCAAGTGGATCTTGCGGGGAAAAAATATTGTTGATGCCGGAGATGTGGATATCGAGCCCCTCTGCCGGGAGAGAAACTTTGATGCAATCACCGGTGCAGTCAGTGCCATCTTGAACAAGGGGGCCGTGCCTGCGGTGCTTGGCGGCGATCATTCGATTACCTACCCGGTCGTCAAGGCGTTTTCCGGCCGGAAGATCCATTATGTTCATTTCGATACTCATGTCGACTGCGACCGGATTTTTAAAAGCGAATATACCCACGGCAGTCCCGTTGCCCGCATCCTGGAGGATGGTCTGGCCGAATCGATCACCTTGCTGGGTATCCGGGGACTGGCCAATTCAGGGAACGATGTGGAATGGATTCAGCAGCAAGGCGCTAAAATAGTCACCGCCCGGGAACTGAAACAGACCAGGCTGGAGTCGTTGGCCGAACTGTTTGCCGAAGGTGATTACTATATCAGTGTTGACATTGATGTGTTCGATCCAACGGCAGCTCCAGGCACGGGGACTCCAGAACCGGGCGGCCTGTTATTTCCGGAATTTTCCGACTTGATCTACCTGATTGCCCGTCGTGGAAATATCCTTGGGTTTGATATTATGGAAGTCAATCCGCAGGTTGACGGACCCGGAGATATCACTTCTCACCTGGCAAGCCGTTGTGTGATTGAGCTGTTGAGTTGTGCCCTCGATTAATTAATCCCTTCAAGAGTTTTTCATGAGTATAGAAAAAGAAACGGTTTGGTCTGCCTACCTCCCTTTTGAGGTAGGCAGTGTTCAAGCACCTGCCAGGAGTCACGTCGAAAGAGGAGCAGAGCAATGAGTATCGCAAGCAGCGTTACCAACGACCAGAAGTATCAGCTGCAGGAGCCCGATTTTCTACAGGCGATCAGGGGGAAATATGAACAGATGAACGCCAATCTGACCTGGCTCAAAGAGAATATGCATCCCTATTTTTTTGTTTCTATGCAAAATGAACCGGATGCGTTAGCGGCTTTAGCATACGGGTTGTCCGGGACGAAAAATAACCGCCGGATAATTCTTGCCGACCGTGAAAAGACACTGATCCTCGCTGGGTTAAATAGGCCCGGTTCGATTTATGAAACGCTGAAAATTGCACAGGAAAGACAGATTTCTTTTGCGGAGTTCACTGATTCAAAAACTAAACTGCCGGGCACCGAACAATTTCTGGAAATTCAGAAATACGTATTTGACCGTAAAAAACATCGGGCAATTGCCGAGGCAGAAGTTCCAAGTATCCCACGGCAAATCAAGCAGCGGGTCACTGCGGCCCTGAAAACATATTATCCGGGCTTTGATCACGGCCAGCGGGAGAAGCTACTGGCGATTCTCTGGCTGAACAATCAGCACTATGTGCTCGACTCACCGCCGCGCCGGGTCGCCAAGATCCTCTGGCTCTATCAGCAGACGATGATGCATGACGGAATTTATCTCGACCTGGAAATTCCCGATGCCGATGAAGGGCTTGCCAATGAAGCTCGGCTCTTTTTCGGCGTCAGCAATCCCCCGGAAAATGATTTCCTGACCCAGGTACTGGAAATCTTCCGGCGGCTCAAGGTTTCGGTTGAGCGTGCTTACGGTTTGACGATCAGTAACGGCACCCATCCCTATTTTCTTTCGACCTTTTATGTGACCGCCGCCGATGGTGGCCGCATCGAAAAGGACTCGGAGCTCTACTGCCAATTACAGGAGGAACTGTACAATACCCAGATTCTGCGTTCCTCTTCGCAAACCTACCGTGAACTGGTGCCGACCGGCCTGGCCAGCGGCATGGATGCCTCTTTGGTGTGCGCCATGGTCGGCTTCTGCCACACCAACATGGCGCACACCCACCCCGATACCTACGATCTTGAAGGGGTGATGCGGGCTTTTCACAATCATCCCGATATTGCTTTGCAACTGGTAAAACTGTTCCGGATCCGTTTCGATCCGCAGCAGGCGCAGCGTAACGAAGAGTACGCCAAGGTCCTGACTGAAACCGTGCAATTGATTGAACAGTACAATACCGGACGGCATTTTCTCGATAAATTCCGGCGGCGGATTTTTAACTGCGCACTGACCTTTATCCGTAACACGCTGAAAACCAATTTCTTTGTTCCCGAAAAACATGCCCTGGCGTTCCGGCTCGATCCGGTCTATCTGGAGCAGCTCGGTGGCGATCTTATTTCAGACCTGCCGCCGGAGCGGCCATTTCGGGTGACCTATTTCTACGGTCGCTACGGTACCGGCTATCATATCGGTTTTTCCGACATCGCCCGCGGGGGCTGGCGGACCTTGATCACGCAGGGTCGGGATGAGTACGTCACCGCCGCCAATACGGTGTTCAAGGAAAATTATGTCCTGGCCCATACCCAGCATCTGAAAAACAAGGATATCTATGAGGGCGGTTCGAAGATGGTTGCGGTGCTGGATGCCGGTGGCAATCTCGACAAGGAGATGCTGATCCCGCGGCTTTACAAGCTGCAGTACGGCTTTATCAACGCCTTCCTCGATATTTTCGTCACTGAGAATGGTCGCGCCAAAGATCCCCGCGTGGTCGATTACTACGGTGAGGATGAGCCGATCGAGCTCGGTCCCGACGAAAATATGCACGATGTCATGATCGAACTGATCGCCCGGCAGGCGCAGCGGCGCGGCTATCTGCTTGGCACCGGGATCATGTCGAGCAAGAAGGTCGGTATCAATCACAAGGAATACGCTGTCACTTCAACCGGGGTGGTCCGTTTTGCCGAGGTCGCCATGGGCAAACTGGGTATCAATATGCACCAGGACTCCTTCACCGTAAAGCTGACCGGCGGTCCCAACGGCGATGTTGCCGGCAACGCCATGCAGCTGATGCTGGAGCGCTGCCCGCAGGTGAGAATCTGTCTGATTGTCGATGGCACCGGTGCTTTCTACGACCCGGAGGGGGCCGACCACAAAGCGCTGAAGCAGATTGTTCTCAAGCAGGATATGGAGGCTTATGAGCCGCAGGCGCTGCACCCGGGCAGTTTTATCCTTTACCGGAACCAGACGCGTCAGGATGGGTTGCGTAAACTGTTCAAGAAAGTGGTAGCTACCGTCGATGGACTCGAGGAACAGTGGGTGACCAACGATGAATTCTATCGTGAGTACAACCAGCTGATCTTCAAAGTCACCACTGACCTGTTCATCCCGGCCGGTGGCCGGCCGGAAACCCTCGACGCCAGTAACTGCGGGCGGTTCTTCGATGAAGAGGGCAATCCACGAGCAAAGATCATTGTTGAGGGCGCCAACTCCTTCATCACGCCCGATGCGCGGATCGAATTGCAGCAACGCGGTGTCGTCATCCTGCGTGATGCTTCGGCCAACAAGTGCGGGGTTATTTCATCATCGTATGAAATCATCGCCAACCTGATGCTGACGGAGAAGGAGTTTCTCGCCAACAAGGCGCAGTATGTCGCCGATGTTATCGACATTCTCAACCGTCGGGCGGAGGATGAGGCGGAGCTGATTTTCCGCCGAGTGCAGAACAGCACTACGCCGCTCCTGTACACCGAGGCTTCTGCAGAGATCAGTCAGAAAATCAACGTGCACTATTCACGGCTATTCCGAGTCTTTCAGAATAATCCGCAACTCTGTGATAAGCCGCTCTATCACAAAGCGATCCTGTTGCACCTGCCGCGTCTGATCAGCAAGGTCAGACGTTTCCGCAACCGTATCGAGCAACTGCCGGCAAAGATCAAGTATGCGATCCTGGCCAGTGAGATTGCCTCTTTCATGGTTTACAAAAGCAACGAAGAAGCGACCTATATGGAGATGATAGAGGGACATTTGGGGCGGATGGAATCCTTAGATGAACCGGAAAGTAGATAAGGAGTGCTGAAATGCAGGTTAAGGTAAAGCTGATCGGAGCGTTTCGTACCGACCGTTTCAAAGAAAATATTGCGGAATATCCCGATGGTACAAGAGTTGAAGAAATTTTCTCCCAGTTGCAAATTCCCAAACGGGCCTTGGGAACCGTACTGTTAAACGGGCTCCATGCCCGCTTGGATGACGTGCTTAATGAGGGGGATACGCTGACTCTTTTACCGATTCTGGGTGGCGGATAGTCCGACTGTCTCCTGGCAGACTATCTTTGCCTGAATTGATTCTGTTATTTCATAGCTTGAGGAGATTTTATGAAAAGTCTGACCACCGACCCCGCCGCAAATCCTGCCGCAATCCTCTACCATCGCTGTACAGTTGATCTGAAAACCGGTGAACTGCGCTACACCGATGTTCCTTGTCGCAACCTCGAGGATGTGCTGGGTGGTTTCGGCCGCTCCTTTCAGGATCTGGCGATGCGGCAGATTGACAACGCCTACTGCGATGAGAACCCGCTGATCGTCAACACCGGTTTGCTCACCGGCAGCACTGCGATGACCGCTCTGCGTACCTACTTCTCCGGCTACAGCCCGATCAAAGGCTCGAAGGCGGGGCGCCCGGCAGCGATGTGGTCAACCGGCAGCGGTAAGTTCGGCGCCAAATTCAAGTGGACCGGGCTCGATGAACTGATTTTCGAAAACCGCTCGGAACAACCGGTCTATGTGCTGATCAAGGAGACCGTAGCGGGGCCGCAGGTCGAGCTCAAACCGGCGGAGCATCTGCTCGGCCTCTCGACCCACGCCAAAATCATGGCATTGCAGCAGGAGTATCCGAATGCTCACTTCGCCGCCATCGGCCCGGCCGGGGAAAACTGGCAGCAGAACTATATGGGCGCCGTGGCGTTGTCGACTGAGAATCAGCTCAAATCGAAACAGGATAAATGTCGCTTTGCCGGTCGCGGTGGCATGGGCAGTCTGATGGGTTACAAAAATATCCTTGCATTGGTGGCCCAGAGTCGCGACAAGCTCGGCAAAGTCAGCGAGGCGGTGAAGAAGGTCAATCTCAACGTCATCAAGGGAGGCGGTTCCGCCCGCCTGCAGCCGATCAGTCGCGGTGGCGGTGGTGGCACCTGGGCTGCATACGATGTGTTGCAGGCATTTCATGCCGTACCGGTGAACAATTTTCGCCCGCAGGGCAATGCCATCCCGGAAAAGCTGTTCCGCGAAAATGTCGAGAAAGAGTACGATATCAAGTCGGAAGCCTGCTATCGCTGCGGTATCACCTGCCACAACAATATCTCCGAGAAGGGTGCCGATGGCAGCAAGGGAGAGTTTCTCGCCAAGTTCGACTATGAACCGCTCAACCTGCTCGGCACCAACCTCGGCATCCACGCTGCCGGAGAAGCAGCCCGGTTGATTCAATTGGCAGACAACTACGGCATGGATTCCATCTCTTTGGGGGTGACCATCTCTTACCTCCTCGCCTACAACGAGCGACATCCCGAAAAGCCGATCCTGAACGGCGCTACCTTTGGTGACTACGAAAAGATTCGCGAGCTGGTCATCAAGGCCGGTGAGGGTGAACTGCCGGAGATCGGCCGGGGCTCGATGCGACTATCGCAGGCCACCGGTGAAACTGGCTATGCCTATCACGTCAAGGGGCTGGAGCTACCGGCCTACCAGCCGGAGACCAATCCCGGCTACGCCTGGGCGATCGCCGGCGGACACATGTCGATGGCGACCTACGGTCTTCTGACCCGCGAGGGAAAGTCGGATCTGGACTCCTGGGTTAAGGGGATTACGCAGAACAAACTGCATATGGTCGGCTTCGACATGATCGGGCTGTGCAAGTTCTTCGATATCGCCAACGGCATCGGTACCCAGATGGTGGTCGACTGCCTGAAAAGCGAATTCAACCTGGAGGTTAGTACCGATGATATCCGTGCAGCCGTGCGCCGGGCCTTTCTGCGTGGTTTGGCCCTGGAACTGCGTCAGGGCTACACCAAGGCGGAATTTTGCCTGCCGGCCGAGGTGAGCGAGGATCCAAATTCGCACATCAATCTGCCGAATATCACCAGTTCAGAATTCATCGCTCAGTTGGAAAAGCGGGTTTGGGAGATCTTTGAGCCGGAGCTGGAGGGGATTCTGGACTGAATCCCTGTGTTTGAGAAAATGGAGGAGATCATGACGGTAAAAAAGAGAAACGAATTTGTTATCTCCTTTCGGGTGAATAACGAAGAAAAAAGTGTGCTGCTTGAAATGGCCAATAAATCTGGAGTGAATATTTCTCAGTTGATGCGGATGAAGCTTGATTTGCTGGATAACCGCATGCTGGAAAATCAACCTTCAGCCGAACTTTAAGAAACTGCAGGAATTCAAGGTGTCGATCTATGCCAGTAAGGCTTGCAATTAATGGCTTCGGCCGCATCGGACGCACTTTTTTCCGGTCCGCTTGCCATTGTGCCGATATCGAAATCGTTGCCATTAACGACCTGGTTGATGTGCCGACGCTGGTTCATTTTCTAAAATACGATTCGGTCCACGGTAGCTTCCACCACGAAATTGAGCTCGGTTCCGATAGATTTTACCTTGCGGGAAAAGAGGTCAAGGTTCTCAAACAGCCAGATCCAAGGAGACTGCCATGGCGTGAACTGGGTGTTGATATTGTCATCGAATCGAGTGGACGCTACACCGACCGTATTCACTCTGAAAAGCATCTGCAGGCAGGAGCGACCAATGTGATTATCAGCGCCCCGGCACGGGATGCCGATTTAACGGTCTGCATGGGGATCAATGAAGGACAATACCAGCCTGAACTACATCACATCATTTCCAATGCCTCCTGTACCACCAACTGTCTGGCGCCGGTGGCCAAGGTTGTTTTAGAACAGTTCGGTTTTGTCAAAGGGATGCTCAATACCGTGCATTCCTACACCAACGGTCAGGCGATCCATGATGTTCCGCAAGCCGATTTACGTCGTGGCCGCTCGGCCGGTCAGTCGATGATCCCAACGACAACAGGTGCTGCCAAGGCGGTTACTTTAGTGCTCCCGGAGCTTAAAGATAAACTGATCGGGATGGCGGTGCGTGTTCCGGTGCCGAATGTCTCGCTGATTGATCTGGTTGTCGAAACCGAACAGAAGGTTACTGCTTTTGAGGTGAATGCGGCCCTTCAACAGGCAGCAGAGGGAACACTCAAGGGAGTTCTAGACTATTGTGAGATCCCGCTGGTTTCAAAAGACTTCATCGGTAATCCGGCATCGGCAATTGTCGATGCCGACTCAACCGCAGTTGTTGGCGATAATCTGGTGCGAGTGATTGCCTGGTATGACAATGAATGGGGCTACTCCAACCGGCTTGTTGACTTGGTGAAGCTCATCGCTGATCGCAATCAGAAGAGTAATGACGACCGGGACGATTACCCCAGTGGACTCCTCTGTGGACTGGGGTGTTAATTTATTATCATCCCAGAATCAGTGAGAGAGGTGTTCATCGCCTCTCTCACTGATTCTGGGAATTGTTAAATGCAGCAACCGCCTTTACCAGCCACCCTCCGCACGGCGATCATAACGAATCTCGCCGCCCAAATCGAAGACGATCAATTTGCGTTCCGTGAACGACTCCAAAAACCATTGTGAGAGCTCTCGACCTACACCGCTGTTCCCGGTACCGCCAAAGGGTGCCAACTGATCCCAGTAGTTGCTTGTTTCATTGATATTGACCGACCCGTGGGGCAGTGCCTCGGCTACGCGCCAGGCTGTGGCCAGATCCCGGGTCCAAAGCGAAGCAATCAAGCCCAAACCTGTGGAGTTGGCGATCTTGATGGCTTCCTCAGCCGAACCGATTTTGATGATCGGGGCGACCGGGCCGAAGGTTTCTTCCTGCACGATCAGCATATCTGTAGTGACACCGGTCAGGATGGTTGCGGGGAAGTACAAACCCTCCTCTGGACCAATCTGTTCAATGGCTGCACCTTTGGCTACGGCATCTTTCACGTGTTCCCGGACGCGGTGCAAGGTTGTCTCATTACAAAGTGGCCCCATCTCGGTCTCTTCGTTCTTAGGGTCTCCGATTTTCAGTTTTCGAGCGCGTGATTTAAATTTTTCAACAAATTCGTCATAGATGTCCTCATGGACCAGCAGGCGCTCTGCCGAGGTGCAGACTTGGCCGGAGTAGTAGAAACAGCCATTTATCGCGCCGTCAACTGCCGCGTCGATGTCCGCATCCGGCAGGATGATAAAGGGACCATCTCCGCCAAGTTCCAAAAGGTGTGGCTTGAGTGCGCACTTGATGGCAATCTCCCGCCCGGTCTTGGTCGAGCCGGTAAAGAAAACCCCCTTAATGTCTTCATGCTCTACCAGCGCGGCTCCCACATCGCCAACCCCTTGGATGACGTTGATTACACCTTCAGGAAGGCCCGCATCGACAAAAATATCTGCCATCATTGCGCAGGCTACAGCAGCATATTCCGAAGGCTTCCAGACCACCGTATTTCCAGCCGCCACGATATGTGCCAGGGCAATCGAGGAGATATCAGTAGGGAAATTATAGGGTGTGATCGCAGCAACGACCCCGAGCGGGCGGTGCGTGAGGACAAGTCGCTTGTTGGTTGTCTGTTCTTGCGTGGACGGCAGGGACAAGCCGCGATGGCGTAGGACTTCCTCAGCCGCTTTTCCCCATGAGGGTGCGGAATATTCAAAAACCTCTTCCCGCGAATCAGTGATAGTTTTCCCGATCTCGGCAGTGAGCATCTGCGCGATCGGTTCCGCCCTCTCCAGAAACAGGGCATGAATACGACGCAGAATTTTCACCCGTTCAATTAAGGGCATGTTTGCCCAGCCAAGTTGGGCAGCTTTGGCAGACGTGACGGCTTTTTCGACATCGGCAGGCGAGCATTTGCCAACCTTATGTAAAACTTCGCCCGTGTGAGGCGAGCGAACCTCAAATGTGCCAGCAGATCCATCGACCCATTTACCGTGGATCATTGCGCCCTGTGTGAGGGTAGAAATGTCAGTTGTTATGGTGTCGGTTTTCATTGTTTGCTCCTTTGATTCGGTGGTTATAGCCACAACACGCCAGCGAAAATGTACGGATTTATTTAAAAACCTTGTAACTATTCAGCAGCGCGGTGGATATGACCTCGCACTACCCACTCCAAGGCCATCCGGCTGAATAGTTACAAAACTTTCAGGGCATAGTGGTTCAGTTTTCATGCCGCGAAGCTCAGAGCATCAACAGCAGCTCAGTCTGTCCCGATTAAATAGCAAAGGTGGTGCCAAACACTGTTTTGCCGGTTTTGCCGCAGATACAGCTGTGTGTATGAATCGGGCCTGCTTTGTCGGGATGCGCCCGGAAAGGAGGCATTGAGGAGGGAAATATGGGGTCATATTTCCTTGCACAAATGCAAAAATAGGGTTGAAGGGGTACAACGAGGGAGTGGTTCAGGTGACGATCTTGCATTTGTGCAAGATCACCATTCGGTTTCAGCGGATGCCGTAACGTTTCAGCTTGCGGGTGATGGTCGACTGGTTAACATTGAGGGCCTCGGCCATGCGTGCCTGGTTCTTGTATCTTTCCGTTCCCTTGTTCAACACCGCCCGCTCGACGCTTTCAATGATCTGCCGCAGCGACATCTGCTCGGGCCAATCGTCGCTGGTCGATGCGTTCTCCTGGATAGCACGGCGGGCTACGTGGCCGGGCAGATCGGGCAGGTCGATCAGTTCGGTTTCAGACATCACCACCAGCCGTTCACAGAGGTTCATCAGCTCCCGGACATTGCCGGGATAGCTGTAGTTAAGCAGGGCATCCGAGGCGGCCCTGGTCAGGCGTCTGCTGACCTTGGTCTGCTCGCCGAAGAGGTCGAGATAGTAGCGAATCAGCGGCAAAATGCAGTCTTTGCGTTCGCGCACCGCCGGGACATAAATCGGGATAACGTTCAGCCGATAATAGAGATCGAGGCGGAACTTCCCCTTTTCGACCATCTTCTCCAGATCACGGTGAGTGGCGGCGAGAATCCGCACGTCGACGGTTTTCGGTTTGGTCCCCCCCAGCCGCATGATCTGGCCATCTTCGAGAAAACGTAGCAGTTTCACCTGCGAGGAAAGCGGCAGTTCGGCGATTTCGTCAAGGAACAGCAGGCCGCCGTCGGCCATTTCGAAATAGCCCGGTTTGCTCCCCTGGGCACCGGTAAAAGCCCCCTTTTCATAGCCGAACAATTCCGATTCGATCAGCGATTCGGGGATGGCGCCGCAGTTGATCTTGATCATCGGCTTTTCGGCACGGCTGGAATTCTTGTGGATCAGGTCGGCGATCAACCCTTTACCGACCCCCGATTCACCGAGGATCAGCACCGACGAATTGGCTCCGCTGACCTTCAATGCCTGGGTCAGCGACTTAACCATACAGGGGCTTCTGGCGATCACCTGGCGCGAATTCTGGAACGCTTGCTGCAGCTCCAGTACCTGCAGCCGGAACTGATCCTTCATCGCCTCCTGCTCCTCCAGGTTGCGCTGCAGGGTGTCGATTTCGGTGATGTCACGTTCGCTGACCACAACCCGCAGCAGGGCGCCATCACTGTCAAAAACCGGTGTCCCGGTCAGGATCAGCTTGCGCTCGCCGCGCTGCTGCAAAATGTTGCTGACCTGCCCGGTTTTGATGACCTCAAAAGTGACCGAGCGGTCGATGAAACCGTGCTCGATCAGTTCGGTCATGTTGCGCCCGACCACCTCTTCGGCGCTGATGTTGTTGATCCGCTCCGAGGCCCGGTTGATACGGATAACCTTGGCCTGAGCATCACAGATCCACAAACCGTCGGAGGATGAGTCGATAATCGCGTCCAGTTCGTGGGTCAGATCCTGGTAGGCGAGCATCTCACCGGCCAGCTCATTCAGCTTGGTGCGTTCTTCAAGCACACACACCGCTCCGGCCAGTTCGCCATCAGCCAGCACGGGACTGATCCGCGTCAAAAAGCTGGTTCCCCCCAGCTGCACCGGGATTTCCACCCGCCGCTGCCGGTCTTGCAGGGTTTCGGAGACGTGTGGCCAGAGTTCCGGGATGGCTTCTTTTAAGGAAATACCCGGGTAGCAACCGAGACCCTCGCGGGCAACCCGGTTGGCGAGCAGGGTAATGCCAAGGGTGTTGACCGCCAGCAAGCCTTCACCAGCGGCATTCAGCAGGGTGTGGCGTAAATTATCCAACGCTTCGCCAGTGAAGTTCAGATCATTATCGGTCATCTCTATGGTTCCTTTTTTACCGCGACATAACAAAACTCTTGTGTGCTGAAATCCATTTTTGAACGGATCTCTCTCAGCATTATGCATAAACGCAAGGTTTATGCAAATCGGAAACTATTTATCGTTCCTTGCCACAAAGTTTCTCCGGACCATCACTCACTGCGTACCCATCTCAGTCTCAAAACAAGCTATGACGGCTGTTTATTGGCCTTGGTACGGTCTTTGAAATTAAGCCTGACAGTCGAATGATAAATAATCACCAGGCAACTGTCGCCGCGGCCTTATTACGGTGATCGACCTCAGCTACGCATGGATATTCGCTTGTCCCGAACGGAACCTATAGAGCTAAGGAGCAACGCTTATGAGCACACGCAATGACCAATTGATGAAACTTCGCAATCAGCACACCCCGCCGGGGCTGGCCGTTACCACTCCGTCTTTCATCACCGCAGCCAAGGGAGCGATCATGATCGACGCCGACGGCCGGGAACTGCTCGACTTTGCCGGCGGCATCGGCGTCAACAACGTCGGTCACTGTCACCCCAAGGTTGTCGAAGCGATCAAGGATCAGGCCGACAAGTACCTGCACACCTGTTTTCATATCGCCCCCTACGAGCCCTACATCGAGCTGGCTGCCCGACTCAACGAACTGGCACCGGGGCGCGCGGAAAAGATGACCATGTTCCTCAACTCCGGTGCCGAAGCGGTGGAAAACGCTGTAAAGATCGCCCGCTATGCTACCGGACGACCGGCGGTGATCTCCTTCGAGAACGGTTTTCACGGGCGGACCAGTCTGGGAATGACCCTGACCAGCAAGGTCAAACCCTACAAATTCGGCTTCGGCCCCTTTGCGGCGGAAACCTACCGAATGCCCTACGCCTACTGCTACCGCTGCCCGATAGGACAGAAATACCCCGACTGCAAGGTGGCCTGCGCCGACCTGCTGGAGGATTTCTTCATCACCCACGTTGCCGCCGAGCAGGTTGCCGCGGTCATCGTCGAACCGATCCAGGGCGAAGGGGGCTTTATCACCCCGCCGCCGGAGTATTTCCCCAAACTGCAGCAGATCTGCCGCAAGCACGGCATCCTGCTGATCGTCGACGAGGTCCAGACCGGCATGGGCCGGACAGGCAAGGTTTTCGCCTGCGAGCATTGGGGGATCGAACCCGATCTGATCACCACCGCAAAAAGTCTGGCCGCCGGATTGCCGTTGAGTGCCGTGACCGGCCGCAGCGAGATTATGAACAAGCCGCATGTCGGTGGCCTTGGCAGTACTTATGGAGGCAATCCGCTGGCAGTGAGGGCGGCTCAAGCGGTCCTGGAAATCCTGATTGAGGATGGCCTGCTGCAGCGTGCCGAACAGTTGGGAGAAACCCTGCGCAGCCGCTTTGAGAAACTGCAGACCGAGCACGAAATCATTGGCGAGGTGCGCGGTAAGGGGCCGATGCTGGCGCTGGAACTGGTCCGCGACCGGCAAACCAAAGAACCCGCGGCCGAAGAAGCGAAAAAACTGACCCAGCTCTGTTATCAGAAGGGGCTGATCCTGATCTCTTGCGGCAATTTCGGCAACGTACTGCGGGTTCTGATGCCACTGGTGATCACCGATGAGCAGCTGGAGCAAGGATTGAGTATCCTAGAAGAGTCGCTGCAAGAACTGAAGCACTCCGCAGCGCAGAAACTGGCCGGCGGAACCTGAAACTTGATACGGAGGCTGTATTGAAAGTCGATCCAGAAAATAAAGTCAAAATCGTTGTCACCCACTCCGGCTGCCCGCTGATGAAAAAAGGGGCGACCATCTACCTGAACGGTTCGCTGATCGACTACCGCGAATCAGCGCCAGTCTGCGTGACGGCCCTGGCGGGAATCTACCCCTGGATCATGACCGCGCGCTTCGGTATTGAATCTCCGGCAATGGGCTTTGACGGTAACTACCGGGTTTGTTGCCCGGACAAGCTGGTGGAGTTTGCCATCAGCAGCTGTCACCCGGCCCCCCGATTTTAAATTTAAGCTGAACATTCGACCCCGGACAGGGGGCCTGCGGCTGCAAGGCCCTTCCCCACCTGCCCGCGGCTGCAGGACACACAGGAGACAACAGATGAGCACACGTACAGACATCACCGATTACATGGATTTTCAGGGGCTTCTCAGCGACGAGGAGAAACTGGTGCGGGAGACCGCCCGGCAATTCGTCAATGAGCGGGTGCTGCCGGATATCGAGCAGCACGCCCTCAATGAGACCTTCCCCGCGGAGCTGATCAAACCGATGGGAGAGCTGGGGTTTTTCGGCCCCAATCTGCCCGAGAAGTACGGCTGCGCCGGACTCTCCAACGTTGCCTACGGCCTGCTGATGTACGAGCTGGAGCGTGGCGACTCCGGCCTGCGCAGCTTCGCTTCGGTGCAGGGCTCGTTGGTCATGTATCCCATTTTCGCTTACGGCAGCGAAGCACAAAAGGATTACTGGTTACCACGCATGGCCACCGGTGAAGTGATTGGCTGTTTCGGTCTGACCGAACCCGATTTCGGCTCCAATCCAAGCGGCATGCGCACCCGTGCGATCCGCGAAAAAAACGGTAAGTGGAAAATCAACGGCACCAAGATGTGGATCACCAACGGCAGTGTCGCTGATGTCGCAATCGTCTGGGCACAAACCGAAGACGGGATTCGCGGCTTTCTGGTGAAGACTGACACCCCCGGCTTCAGCGCACCGAAGATGACGGGCAAATGGAGCCTGCGCGCCTCGGTGACCAGCGAACTGGTGCTCGAGGATATTATTGTCAACGAAGAAGAGAGCCTGCTGCCACACGTCAAAGGAATCAAAGGACCGCTCGGCTGCCTGACCCAGGCCCGCTACGGGATCGCCTGGGGGGCACTCGGTGCAGCAGATGCCTGCTACCAGACCGCCCTCGACTACTCGCTGAGCCGCATCCAGTTCGACAAGCCGATCGCCTCCTATCAGTTGCAGCAGAAAAAACTCGCCGAGATGGTTACCGAACTAACCAAGGGGCAGCTGCTGGTCATGCAACTGGGGCGGCTGAAGGACGCCGGCAACTACACCCCGGCCCAGGTCTCCATGGCCAAACGGAACAACGTTCACATCGCCCTGGAAATTGCTCGCACCGCACGGACAATCCTGGGAGCCAACGGCATCATGAGCGAATACCCGATCATGCGCCACGCCAACAACCTGGAATCGGTCTACACCTACGAGGGAACCCACGATATGCACACCCTGATCATCGGCCAGCAGGTTACCGGCATTCCAGCCTATCGCAGCTGATTCTGGAAAAGAAGGCTTTCCGCTGTCGGAAATCTTTATCGGCGAATCTCTGCGGATCGCTTTGACGCGCTGGCCGATGTCAGCGCGCCATAGCCCGCTGCCAATTCTGACCGAAAAGCTCCCGACTTATGAACTGTAGAAGAAAGGATTAACAATCATGGCGGGTCCGCTCAGTCATATTCGCGTATTGGATCTCAGCCGGATACTGGCCGGTCCCTGGGCCGGTCAAACACTGGCCGATCTCGGCGCTGAGGTTATCAAGGTCGAACGGCCGGGAGTCGGAGATGACACCCGTGGCTGGGGCCCTCCTTTCCTGACCGATAGCGAAGGGAACCCGACGACTGATGCCGCTTATTTTCTCTCCGCCAATCGTGGCAAAAAATCGGTCTGTATCGATTTCACCCGTCCGGCAGGACGGGAGCTGATCTGTCGTCTGGCGGAACAGAGCGATATCCTGCTGGAGAACTTCAAAGTCGGCGGACTGGCTAAATATGGGCTCGATTATGAAACGCTGAAGCAGATCAATCCGCGGCTAATCTACTGTTCGATTACCGGATTCGGTCAGACTGGGCCCTATCGGCAGCGAGCCGGCTACGATTTTCTGATCCAGGGGATGGGCGGGATGATGAGCGTTACTGGGGAACCCGATGGCGAGCCGGGGGGCGGACCGATGAAAGTCGGCGTCGCGATCGTCGATATTTTTACCGGCATGTACGCCAGCACCTCGGTGCTGGCGGCTCTTGCCCACCGGGAGCGAACCGGCGAGGGACAACATATCGATCTGGCGCTGCTTGACGTGCAGGTCGCAACCTTGGCGAACCAGGCAATGAACTATCTGACCAGCGGCTGTGAACCCCAACGACTCGGCAACGCCCACCCCAATATCGTCCCCTATCAAGCGTTGGCAACTGCCGATGGCCATATCATCCTGGCGATCGGCAACGATGGACAATTCCGCAAATTCTGCAGCTTGGCGGGCCATTCTGAACTGGCCGATGATCCGCGGTTTGTCAGCAACGCGGCCCGGGTCGAGAACCGCAAGGTACTGATCCCGATCCTTGAACAGGCCTTGCTGCGGCGCGACAGCACGGACTGGACAAACCTGCTGGAGGGAGAAGGTATCCCCTGTGGCCCGATCAACACTCTCGCTGAAGTCTTTAGCGATCCGCAGATCGAGGCCCGACAGATGCGCATTGAACTGGAGCATCAGCAGGCCGGGAAGATCTCACTGGTCGGCAGCCCGATGAAGTTTTCGCAGACGCCGGTTGAGTATCACCAGGCACCGCCATTCCTTGGCGAGCACAATACGGAAATTCTCGGTGATCTGCTCGGCCTGTCAGAACAGGAGCGTCTGCAGATGGCCGCCGAAGGGATTGTCGGTGCCTGTCCGCCGCTATCGCAGCTTGATCAGACCGGACGTTAAAGATCAGATAAGCGGCGCTGACATGGCGGCCTGTTGTTCGTACTTTTCCACCAGGCAGCAGTATTTCTCTTCCAGACCGGGGGTTTTTGCGGCGGCCTGCTGGTATTTCTGCAACATCCCGGGACGAACTTCCGCCGGCAGTATCCGCTCGGCGAGCGGGTAGAGGATGTTATCTTCCTTGTCGATATGACCACGCAGCAGCTCTGCATAACCTTTAGCGTTTGCGGCGATCAGCGGAATCTGTCCCGGTTCTCCGGCCAGAGCCTTTTCGGCGGCAGATTCCAGCGCCCGGACGAAAGCCCGCCCCTGGTCATGCTCTATCAGCATCGCTTCGATCGGTGACTGCTTTGCCGGCATACCGTTGTCAACCAGCGCAACGAACAGGACATCTTCCTCTTTGGCGTGATGGAAACGATCGGCATAGTTGCGGATGAAATCGACCGCATCGAGAAAAAA
>JAADGW010000061.1:6867-35441 GCA_013152145.1 Deltaproteobacteria bacterium | reverse complement strand
CAGGGAGTCCGTTCCCTTAAACTCGAGTTTCAGAACCCCAGCTGCTCTCCGGTGGGTCGCACCACCTCGACCCCGGCCGGCCGGTTGAAATGAAAGAACCGCGCGGAAAGATCCCGGTTAACCCGGATGTTCCGAAATTCGATGGTTGTTCGGTTATTGTTCGGATCGATCACCGTGGTGGCAAGAAACGGAAAGATTTCACCGGTCCGGTTCTTCTCAACATAATCACGCACCGCATTACGATCGACGACGATCAGCAGCTTGGAGATCATTTGTGAAATTCGGCGTGGCTGCAGTTCAAGAATGTAATTGCCCTGCCGATCGAGATTGGGGGTCGCCCAGCGGATATGAAAATCGCGCGACAGATTCCCCAGGCCGCTGAGAAAGGTCACCGGGTTTTCGCCCTGTTGCCGACTGATCCGGCTGATGTCGCTTTCGATCACCTGACGATTATCCGGCTGGTAAACCCACATGGTGCGCCCGTCGGAAACAATCTCCTGAATGATCGGTTCCCGGTACTCCCAGCGAAACATGACCAGCGGCGCGGCACCGATCCGCCGGTGCTGAAATTTAAAACTGACTTCACCGCGACCACGCTGTACCCGGTCGATAGAAGCGAGCTGTGATTCCTGAAAAAAATCGGCCTGAAAGTCAAAGATTCCCGATGTCGCGGTACCACGATCCCTGGTCGCCGTCGCTTTAAACGGGGTTTCCAGGGTCTTTATGACGTCGTTCAAGCTGATCGGGGCCGCCAGCGACAAGGTCGGCAGCAGGCAGAACAGTAACAGAAGGAAAAACCTTGGACGCATGGCAAAACTCCAGATTCGGGTCGTTTGAGCTGATGATTTTAACAGCTTTTCACTGCCGGGGATAGGACTACTCTCTGCCACCGCGATTGATCTGCGCCAGCAGGCTTTCCACTGCCGCTGCTGCCGGAAACAGATAAATCGCCGCCTGCAGGTTATCCGCTACGGTCCTCTCCCCCCTGAGGCGGGTCCGCACGACCAGACAGGCCTCATTCCGGCTCGGTTGGCAGCGCTCCAGCAGTTCGGCAAGTGTCGCCCGGATGAGGACCGGTGGCGCGGGCAGGGCGCACAGGTCGAGCTGGTCATCGAGACTGGATAAAAAAGCGGAGGCGATAATGTTGCCCACCTCTTTCAGGGTCGAGCCAGCCGGTTCAGCGAGCAGATCTTCCACCGTCACCGCACCCAACAGCTGCTGACTTAACCACCTGCCGCAGCTTTCAGAAAGTGTCAGCAGCAGACCACCGTCGATTGCACCGCTCACCCCCAGGTAAATACCAAGACAGGTCCCGACCGTCGTCTCCGCCGGCAACCCCCGGTCCGACATCCAGACATCGGCCACGTCGATACTGATCGGCCGGCGCAGCAGACGGGACAATGCCTCTGCTGCCTGCTGCATCCCCTGATCCGGCACAGCTCATCACGATACTGTGCGGCAACCGTATCCAGCGTCATCCGGACCCCTTTCCCCGGCGTTGTTCCAACATCGACTGCAGATCAAGCAGAAACATAATCCGTCCATCGCCCAGAATGGCGCCACCACTGTTGCCGCGCAAACCGTCAAACGGGCTCGGCAGCGCCTGGATAAAAACTTCCTGCTGGCCGACCAGCCGGTCAACCACCAGCCCGACTTTGCGGCCGAAAACCTCGGTAATCACCAACGACAACGATCTAACCGTCGGTCCCTTGGGTTGCCGGAGGATTTTACGCAACGACAGCAGCGGCCTCACCGTGCAGGGAAATCACCAGCTGCTTGCCGCTGGTCTGAACCTCTTGCGGCGAAACCTCCAGGGTCTGCAACACCCGGGAGATCGGCACCCCCATCAGGCTGCCGGCACAGTCAATCAGCAACACCCGGATAATCGCCACCGACAGGGGTAATTTCATGGTGATCCGCGCACCCTGCCCCGGCGTCGAATCGATCAACAACACCCCGCCAAGCCGCTCGACGGCCGTCTTGACCACATCCATTCCGACCCCCCGACCGGAGGTTTCGGTGACCTGTCCGGCGGTCGAAAAGCCGGGCAGACAGATCAGCTGGAAAATATCATACTTCCGCAGGGTCTGAGCCTGATCGGGACTGATCAGGTTACGTTGAACGGCCTGCTGCCGGATCTGTTCCGGGTCGATACCACAGCCGTCATCAACAACCTGGATCAGCACTTGGTCTCGCTCCCGCCAGGCCTTCACCTTGATACTGCCACGCGCTTCGATGCCGTGGTCAATAGCGTTGCGGATCATGTGCAGCAGCGGGTCGTTCAGCGCTTCGAGAATCGCCCGATCCAGTTCAATTGAGGCCCCTTCAACCGTAAACTGTACCTCCTTGCCGCTGCTGCGACAAAGCTCGCGAACCGCCCGCGGCAAACGTCCGGTGACACTGGCCAGCGGCATCATCCGGACCTGCAGAACCTGATGATGAAGATCCTTCACCAGCCGGGCCAGCTGGCCGAGCCCCTCATTCAGCTCCTGCCAGTTTTTCTCACTGGCAGCGCCCTGCAACAGATAACGATTGGTAATCAATTCGCCGGTCAGATTGATAAAACGATCGAGCAGATCGGTCCCGACCCGCACACTGGTAGAAGACGAAACGCTCCGCTTACGACTTTTTTCCTCAGGCGGAGCAGACGGAAAGGTGATTTCGGTTAATTCCCGGTAGCGCTGCAGACACTGATGAATCTCTGCCTGTGAAACGGCCGTTTCCAGCTGCACCGATAAAGTGCGACTGATTTCCCCCTGCAGCAACTGTTCTTCACCGGGGGTCGACTCATGCAGAGGACCGAATTCGGCCAGTCGTTTCAGCAACACCAGCAGGCGCGGCCCCGGTGCGGTAACCGTATCCGCCAGTCGCAGGTGAATCCGCAACCGGTTACGCTCCGGTTCGACAGGCTCCGCATCCGGGTCGGGTGCCTCTGATACCGGCTCCAGGTCCGCCGCCAGGGTTTTGATAAACCCATCAACCTCCCGTTCCGGCCGCTCGCTGCGGATATCCTCCAGCAACCCTTCGAGCAAATCAACTCCCGCCAATAGACGATCAATCATGCCACTGTCGATCTGTCCCTGTTCGCGACAGTCCGACAGCTGATCTTCAAGATGGTGTGCGAGTCGCGCCGTGGCATCGAAACTCATGGTGGCCGCCATCCCTTTGATCGAATGCGCTTCACGGAACAGCGCATCGATCCCGTCCCGATCCTCCGGGTCGGCGTCCACCCTGACAAGCTGCTCGGCCATGGTCTGCAGATGCTCGGCGGCTTCGGTTATAAACATCTTTCGATATTTTGCGATATTCATCGACAATCCTGCTTATCTACTCAATGTTCAAGCTGCGAAAATCCGCGCAACAACATCCAGCACCTGCTGCTCCTGAAACGGCTTGACAATAAAATCCCTGGCCCCGGCGTTGATCGCCTCCATGATCATTCTTTCCTGCCCCAAGGCGCTGCACATCACCACACAGGCGGCCGGATGGTCCGTGAGGATTTTTTTCAGCGCATCGATACCACCCATCTCCGGCATAACGATATCCATCGTCACCAGATCCGGTTGATGGGTATTGAACTGCTCAATCGCCTGTAAGCCGGTTTCCGCCTCTGCGATCACGTTCCAGCCGGCCGACTCAAAAACATCCCGCAACAGGTTGCGCATGAAAAGCGCATCATCAACGATCAGAACGTGTTTCGCCAATTTATCCTCCGTTGTCGCTGCACAGCTGGACAAAAAGCAGCTGTAACTGCTCCAGATCGAGCAGACTGATCATCTTTCCGTCCCGATTGAGAACCCCGCGGATACAATCCTCTTCCGATTCGCTCTGCGACAGACCACTATGAACCAGGTCGAGAGAGATAATCCGCTGCAGTTGATCAACGGTAAAAGCGACCGGTCCGTGTTCATCGGTCAGTACGATGATTCGCTCAGCGCGGCTGTTGGCCGGAAACCCGAGCAACAGCGGCAGATCGATGACCGGGACAATCCGACCGTGAAAGCTGATGGCCCCGACAATCGTCTCCGCGACCCCCGGCAGGGCGTGGATCGTCTGGTTTTCCACCACCTCCTGCACCTCTGTCAATTCAAGGGCGTAGCATTCGGCCCCGAGCTTGAACGGCAGCAGCTGACTCATTGCCGACCAGTCTCCTGGTCGGTTCCAAGGTTGAAGCGGCTGACCGACGTCAGCAACTCTTCGGCTAGCCTCGACAAACGCTGCGAAGCAAAGGTCATCTCCTCCATCGACGCCGACTGTTCTTCGGTCGCCGCCGAAACCTCTTCGGTGGATGCGGCATTGTCCTCCGCCACCCGGGCGATCTCCTCGATCGCCTCTACGATCGACAGGGCGCCGACATTCTGATTGCCGGTCAACTCGGTAATCCTGGCGGCTTTGACCTGCGCCGTTTCCGCCTTATCGATAATGGCGGTGAACGAATTGCCGGCTACATCGACCGCCTCGCGACCGGCATCGATCGACTTGACACTTTCGGCCATCGACAGATGAACCTTCTGGCTCTGCTCACGGGTCGTCTCGATCAGGCGGGTAATTTCACCGGCCGATTCGCTGGTGCTGTCGGCCAGTTTGCTGACCTCTTCGGCAACCACGGCAAAACCGTGGCCGTACTCACCGGCGCGAGCCGCCTCAATCGTGGCATTGAGCGCCAGCAGGTTGGTTTTCTGGGCGATCGTGGTGATGACATCGGTTATGCTGCCGATCTTCTGTACCTGCTCGCTGAAAGAGACCGTCAGCCGGGCATTCTCTTCCACCTGTCCAAGCACCTGCTTCATGTTGCTGAGGGCGGTCGTCGCCATCCGCTCCCCCTGCCGGGCGGTCATGGTGGTCTCTTCCGCCGACTGCGATAAGGTATTGGCCGAAGCCGCAATCAGTTCGATCTCGGTCGCCATCCCCCTGATCACCTTGGAGACCCGTTCAACCATTTCGGCCTGGGTTTCTGCACCACGGCTGATCTGTTCAATCGAGTCGGCCACCTCATGCGATGTCGCGGTCATCTCCTCAGCGGTTGCCGCCAGCGCCAGCGAGGATTCGTTGACATTGACCGAACTGTTACGGATCTGCCCGACCAGATTGCGCAGGCTGTCGACCACCAGATTCAGGGAGTTCGACAGATCCTCGGTTTCATCGGTGAAGAGCCCCTTACGCAGCCGTACTTTGCGACTGAGATCGCCATCACTCAAGCGCTCTGCACCTTCGGTCAGAATCCCGATATTGGCGGTAAAGGCCTTGGAAAAAACCCAGCCGAAAATCAGACCGACCAGCAGAGCGCCAATGATCGTGATCCATTGATGGGTCCATTCGGGGACCTGCATCTGCGGCACCAGAATATTCAGCACCACCACCGATGCCACCACCACGATGAAGCCGATGACAAATTTGTAACTGATCTCAACGCGCATTTTCATCTCCTTCAGAACGACAACTTTTCCATTTATTTGCGTTCATCCGCTTGTTTCTCCCGGCTCCAAGGACGAACCTGTAACGATCCACCGGTAAAAATTTCTCGTCGCCAGACTAACCCTGCGATTGGCCGGACAAGCTCGGTAACGGTTGTTCATCGCCGTCCAGGCGTTGGTAGATCCGCTCGGCCGGATCGATACAACGGAACAGCTGTCGACAGGAGGTCACCAGCGTTTCAGCCCGTCCCAAAACCAGAAAGCCCCCCGGCGGCAGGGCTGCCGCCAGAATTTCCAGAACCCGCTGCTGTTGCCGGCGAGAAAAATAGATCAGCACGTTACGACACAGAATCAGATCGGCCCGATAAAAAGGTTGGTCACTGAGAATGTCGTGGTGAAAGAAACGTACCGCCATTTTTATCTTGTCGACGAGGCAATAGTGTTTATCCCGAAAGACAAAATAACGCTGCAACAACTCTTTCGGGACCGCTGCCAGTCGGTTCTGCTCGTAGCAGCCGCGCTTTGCCCGCTGCAGCGCTTCCGAACTTAAATCCGTGCCGATGATCGAGAGCAGCAGGTCTTCATCTGCCAACAGGCTCTGACACAGCAAGGCCAGCGAATACGGCTCCTCACCGTTGGCACAGCCGACGCTCCAGATCCGCAGTTTGCTGCTGCTGTTTCTCGAACGCTGTGCCAGCTCCGGCAGAACCCTGTCGGTCAGTACGGTGTAGGTACTGGGGTTACGGAAAAACTGTGAGACATGAATGCTGAGAGTCGCCAGTAACTTTTTCTGTTCCTGTTGATCCGCTTCCAACAGCTCGATATAGGGGTCAGGGCCGTGCATACCGACCGACCGGATCCGGGCCGCGATCCGCCGCTTGATACAGAGATCTTTGTATCCATCGAGGGCAAAACTGCTGGCGGCGGAGGATCTCACCGATCTGCAGATATGCCGGTTCGGGGATATCCCCGGCGACAAAGGGGCCTGTCTGCCGCTCTGCCGCTGCAGCGGTCTGCTCAGCCGACTCAGCACTGCTCTCTTCAGGAAAAATGATCAAACCCCTTTCGTGAGCAATGGTAAAGACTGTTGTCCCGGCACCTGATCTGAAGTCCCTCGCGTGGAACGATATTCCCGATCCGCGTCACGGTCGGCACCAGCCCGGCCGCCCGGGCCAAATCCTGCCGCGGAGAAGTGAACAACAGTTCATAGTCTTCTCCCCCGGCTAATGCCAGATCGATCAGTGTCGGGTCCTCCCGCAAGACCTTGCTGAACGGCCCTGAAAGCGGTAATGCCGCGAGCTCCAGCTCCGCACCCAGACCGGAGGCCGCAAGAATGTGTCCCAGATCGGACAGCAGGCCATCGGAGATATCGAGCATCGCCGTCGCCAGTTGCCGATCGGACAGCTGCCGACCGAGGTCCACCCGTGCCGCCGGGGTGAGGTGACGACTCAGTAACTGCGGATCGGGGCCTTTCCCGGCCTGCAGCAGCGTCAACGCCAGGGCGCTGTCTCCCAAGGTCCCCGAAACATAGATGGCCTCCCCCGCCCCGGCACCATCTCGACACAAAGCTTTGCCGCAAGCGATGTCCCCCTGCACAGTGACTGAAATCATCAAGGGTCCGGGGGAAGCGCAGGTATCACCGCCGGCCAGAACTGCGCCATACTTTTGCGCTTCTGCCAGAAAACCATGGGTAAACTGTTCCAGTTCCGCCACAGAAATCGTCGGCGGGCAGGCCACACCGAGGAACAAGGTTTTCGGCACACCTCCCATCGCGGCGATATCACTGATATTAACCGCGACACACTTCCGCCCCAACGGCTCCATACCGGTCCAACGGCGATCAAAGTGCACCCCCTCAATCAACAGATCGGTACTGGTCAATAACTCCCGGGCTGAATCCTGTCGCTGGATCGCGCAGTCGTCGCCGATTCCCCTGACCAGATCCTCCCGACCGCCGGCCTGCTGTTGAAGTCGACGGATCAGGCCGAATTCACCCAAGTCACTTAATTTTTCTATCGTCATCCGGTCACACCCGCATTTAATTTTTAGTCTTTAATTATTATTTTTCTTTCACGATCTGTCAAGCTCAAGACATAAAAAAAGGCGGCCAGCAAATGCTGACCGCCTGACAGTTCGAAACTGCCGCGTTTAAATCTCTGGACCGGCCTGAGTAAAGTCGAACTCATCATTATCGGTGATATATTTTTTGAAGTTGTCGACAAACATTCCCGCCAGCTTTTTAGCCGTCTGGTCAAAGCTGTCCTTATCCTCCCAGGCATTGCGGGGATTGAGCAGTGCCGTCTCAACACCGTGCAGTTCTTTGGGAATATTCAGCTTGAAAAAGCGGGTCTGATCAAACTCAACATGATTGATGCTGCCGTCGAGAATGGCGTTGACACAGGCACGGGTCGCCTTGATGCTCATCCGTTTGCCGACACCGTAGCCGCCTCCAGCCCAGCCGGTATTCACCAGATAGGCATTGACGCCATGTTTTTCCATTTTTTCGCCGAGCAACTTGGCATAGACGGTCGGATGCAACGGCAGGAAGGCTTCGCCGAAACAAGCGGAAAAGGTTGCCTGCGGCTCGGTAACACCGCGCTCGGTCCCGGCCACCTTAGCGGTATAGCCGGAGAGGAAATAGTACATCGCCTGTTCTTTGGTCAGCTTGGAAACCGGCGGCAGCACCCCGAAAGCATCACAGGTCAGGAAAATAATGTTCTGCGGCTGCCCGGCCTTGAGGCTCGGCTCATGATTGTCGATATGTTCAATCGGGTAGGAAACCCGAGTATTCTCGGTTTTTGAGCTGTCAGAAAAATCGATATTGCCGGCCTCGTCAGCAACAACGTTTTCCAACAGGGCATTGCGCTTGATAGCGGCGAAGATCTCCGGCTCGCTGTCAGCAGAGAGATCTATACATTTTGCGTAGCAGCCACCTTCAAAGTTAAAGATACCGGCATCGTCCCAACCATGTTCGTCATCACCGATCAGCTTGCGGGCGGCATCGGTCGACAGGGTGGTTTTACCGGTTCCGGAAAGCCCGAAGAAGAGACAGACATCACCCTCTTGACCGACATTGGCACTGCAGTGCATGGAGAGGATTTTCTCCAGCGGCAGCCAGTAGTTCATCATCGTGAAGATGCCTTTTTTCATCTCCCCGCCGTACCAGGTGCCGCCGATGATGGCGATATTCTTTTCGATGTTGAAAATAACGAAGACCTCGGAGTTCAGGCCATGCTTTTCCCAGTTTTTATTGGTCATCCCGGCAGCATTGTAAACCCGGAAGTTGGGTGCAAAGTTCAGCAGATCAGCGGCGTCCGGACGGATAAACATATTTTTGACAAAATGGGACTGCCAGGCGATTTCGGTTATGAAACGTACATCTTTGCGGGTCTCGGGGTTGGCGCCACAATAACCGTCAGTGACATAGATATCTTTCCCTGAGAGGTAATCGATAACATCGGCGTAAAGCTCGTCAAAAATTTCTTCTGCGACCGGTTGGTTGATCTTGCCCCAGGCGATATGTTCCTGAGACGGGGATTGTTTGACAAAGTACTTATCTTTCGGCGACCGACCGGTGAACTTACCGGTATCAACCATCATGGTGCCGTTTGCTGAAACTTTCCCTTCAGCATTTTTGATTTCGTGTGCATAAAGATCATCGTAACCAAGATTGCGATACACTTTGCCCACGCTTTTGAGTCCCAGTCCCTCTGCTGTTATTTCGCTCATTCATTCCTCCCAGTGATCCGCTCTGATCTCAGGTTATTATGCCGGTCCCAGCCAAAAGTTTGTGATTCCCACTAACGGCGCCCATCCGGCCGCTCGAACGGCCGGACTATAGCTCAAATATCACCCTGAAGCAAGAATAGGATCAGACCAAAGGTAACCTTTCCGCTCTTTTTTGCTGCGCAGAAAAAGTTGTTCACCCGCTAAAAACCAGTAAACAACCCTTCCCGTGTAAATTCAGTCGGTTAAACAAGTCGGCAAGGGGAGCCAATAGCAAAAAAAAGAGGCAACCGATCGGCCACCTCTGACAAACAACATTTCATAAAACTATGCGACCTGTTCGACAAGAACGCCCCATTGTTTCAGTTCGTCCAGAATTCCGTCGATAACTTCGGCCATTGCCGTTTGTACTTCGGGGGATAAAGACAGCCCCATTTCAATCGATTTTGCCTGCGCACCCCAGACGACCAACCGCTCCGGAAGCTGACCCTGGAGTTCGGAGACAGCCAAGAGGTCCTGCAGGCCCATTTGATGGACCGAAAGTTTATTCGCAAACGCCCGCGGAACCTCTTCTCCCTCCAACCGAAAAACGGTTCCCGGCGCTTCCCCCATCTGTAGAGCATCAATCACCAGCAGGTTACTCACCCCCTCGAAGCGTGGCAGCAGGTCGAGGCCGAGGGTCCCGCCGTCAACCAGTTCGACCTGCTCTGGAAAACGGTAATCCCGCAACAGTTGTGCAATCGTGAGGCTGCCGAGGGCATCATCGGTCATCAGCAGATTTCCCAGACCGAGCACCAGAACCGACATCAGCTTTCATCCTCGGTATCAATAAACTTATATCCGCTGAAAATTGACCCCATGGTGCCGTTCTTTTCCTTGATCGCCATCATCCAGCCGCTATAGATATGCTGGATAGCAAAAGCGATCAGCAGCCACATGATCAGGTGATGGGTCAGGCGTAACCCCTGACTGCCGAAGACAACCAGCAACGAGCCGAGGGTGTTGTCCCAGAAACTACCTGGCGCAAACTGCCCGTAAAGTGCGAAACCGGACAGTATCTGGATGATGAACAGGACAAAGATCCCGGAATAAGCCACCACCGCCAAAGCATTATGGCCGACGCAGAAGGGCGGTTTTCTTTTCACAAAGGTGTAATAGCCGAAGGTCCCGAGCATATTTTTCCAGCCTTCGACCGATGCCCAAGGAGCAAAGGCCTTGAAACGGGCATACTTATTACCGAAAATCATCCAGATGATCCGGACCACCACCGAAATGGCAAACAGGTAGCCGAAAATGAAATGCAGAAAACGCATCCAGCCCATCACATAAGCGTTGACATCCGGCACCGCCACAAAGGGGTTGCCGATGTAAAAACCGGTGACAGCAAGGACCACTATGGAAATGACATTGATCCAGTGGGTCAATCGCACCGGCCATTCCCAGACGTAGCGTAGCTCAAGCGTACTCATGTTACGTCCTCCTTCCGGCTAGAGAGCCCTGACTTTAATGATCTCATTTCCGCGACCGTCCAGCAGGTGTACCGCACAGGCGAGACAGGGGTCAAAAGAGTGGATGGTGCGCAGAATTTCCAACGGCTGCTGATCATCCGCAACCGGTGTGCCGATCAGTGCTGACTCATAAGGGCCCAGTTTGCCCGCTGCATCACGCGGCCCGGCATTCCAGGTCGACGGCACCACCGCCTGATAATTTTTGATGGCACCGTTTTCGATGCGGATCCAGTGCCCCAGAGCACCGCGCGGTGCTTCGTGATAACCGAACCCCTGTGCCTCTTTCGGCCAGGTGGAGGGTTCCCATTTTTCACTGTTGTGAACCTCGAGGATGCCGCGCCCCATATTGTCGGTCAGCTGCTGCAGCCAGAATTCGGTCTTCTGCGCCAGCATCAGGCAGTCGATACCGCGGGCAGCGGTCCGGCCGAGGGTCGAGAAAAGCGCCGCCGGCCCGACCCCGAGGGTCTTGAGCACGAAATCGACAGCCCCTTTAGCATCGGCATTGCCGCTGGCATAGGCGACCAGCACCCGCGCCAGGGGACCGACTTCCATCGGCTCGCCGTTATAGCGGGGCGACTTGACCCAGCTGTATTTACCGTCGGTATCGAGGAATTCGTAGGGCGGTTGCGGGCCGGTGTACTTCGGGTTGGTTTCCCCCTCATAGGGATGACGACCGGCATCACCGCCGCTGCTGTATTCATACCAGCTGTGGGTCACTTCTTCAGTGATCCTGCTTTCGTCCAGCGCCATCACGTTGGCCAGATCCTTGCCCATGATGATACCGCGCGGGAAGTAGAGATTATCAATCCCGCCGCTGTTATCCATGTGGAAATCACCGTAACAGAGATAGTTGCCGACCCCTTCGCCGATCGCGGCCCAGTCCTTGTAGAAGGAGGCCACCGCCAGCAGATCAGGAATGTAGACCTGCTCAACGAAGGTCCGCGCCTTTTTCAGCAGTTTACCGATCAGGGCGATCTTGTCAGCATTGATGGCGTTCTGGCTGTTGGGGTCGACCGGGATCGCCATGCCGCCGACCAGGAAGGTCTGCGGATGCGGATTTTTTGAGCCGAGAATAGCATGAATCTTGATGATGTCCTTTTGCCACTCAAGAGCTTCAAGATAGTGGGCAACCGCCATCAGGTTGGCTTCAGCCGGCAGCTTGTAAGCACTGTGCCCCCAGTAGGCATTGGCGAAAGGCCCGAGACGACCGGTGCCGACAAAGGCTTTGACCCGATCCTGAATGCCTTTGAAATAGGTCGTGCTCGACAGCGGCCAGTTGGAAACCGACTGAGCCAGGGCGGCGGTCTTCTTCGGATCGGCCGAGAGCGCGCTGACAATATCGACCCAGTCGAGGGCGTGCAGATGATAGAAATGGATCAGGTGATCCTGCACATTCTGGATACCCATGATGATATTTCTGATCAGCCGGGCATTGTCGGGAATCCGAATCTTCAGGGCATCTTCAACCGCACGGATACTGGCCATGGAGTGGACCGTCGTGCAGACACCGCAAAAACGCTGGGTAAAGTGATGCGCATCACGCGGGTCGCGTCCTTTAAGAATGGTTTCAATCCCGCGAAAGGCGGTCGAGGAGCTCCAGGCATTCTGGATTTTACCCCCCTCGATCTGTGCTTCTATCCGCAGGTGCCCTTCAATGCGGGTAATCGGATCGACTGCTATTTTCTTGGCCATCGTTTAATCCTCCTTCTTTCCTTTGCTGTCATCATCCCCTTTGCGCAGGGCGCTGGCTATGCCATGAGCACCGAACGCGACAGCCGTGGCTGCAGCCAGGCCGAGACCGACCTTGTCTACCGTGGCTTCGACACCGAAGCCGGGCACCTGCGGCAGACGCTTGTAGAAGGGGGTCATGCTGTCCCAGAATTGCGGTTCGCTGCAGCCGATACAACCGTGACCGGCCTGAACCGGCCAGCTCAGGCTCTCGTTATAGCGCACCGTCGGGCAGTTATGATAGGTTTCCGGGCCCTTACAGCCGAGCTTGTAAAGACACCAGCCCTGGCGATGACCGGCACCACCGAATTTTTCCGCATACTGTCCGGCATCAAAATGACTGCGGCGTTCACAGTTGTCATGAATACGCTTGCCATAAGCAAACTTGGGCCGACCGAAATTATCGGTTGCGGGTAAACGACCGAAGGTCAGAAAGTGAACAATGGCGGCGGTCAGGTTCTCGGTATTCAGGGGGCAACCGGGCATATTCATGACGGCCACTCCGGGAACCGCCTCCGACACCGAGACCGCACCGGTCGGATTCGGATCGGCGGCCGGCAAACCACCGTAAGAAGAACAGGTGCCGACGGCGATGGTTGCCGCAGCATTGCCGCAGACCTTGCGGGCGATATTCAGCGCCGAATCCCCGGCAATGGTACAATAGATCCCATTCTCAGCCATCGGAATAGAACCTTCGACGATAGCAATATACTTGCCTTTATATTTTTCCATGCTTGCCTGTTTGGCCGCTTCGGCCTGGTGGCCGGCAGCCGCCATAAGGGTCTCATGGTAATCGATCGACAGGTAGTCAAGAATTATCTCGGCAGCGGTCGGCTGATTCGAGCGTAAAAAAGCCTCGGTATCGCCGGTACAGCCCTGGAATTCCACCCAGATCACCGATGGCCGGTTATCGGCCTCCATGGCCTCGGCAATCTTCCCCATAAAGGTCGACGGCAAAGCCAGACTGGCCGTCATCACCGAGCAGAACTTCAGAAAATCACGCCGACTGACACCACGTGCTTCCCACTTCTGTAGAATCTCTTCGGGGATTTGACCTTCCTCCACATTAAATTCAGGATCATGCATAAGACAACCTCCTCTCTTTATAATCATCCGCTGTTTGGACGCGGAACCAAGCACCGTTCAGGGAGAAAACAAAACGGAACAATATTAAGCCACAGTCTATACTTAACACCGTTATGAACTACCCAAACAAGAAATGTCAAGCAATTTCAAAGGCATAGAGTATACAACATGTTGTCCATGGTATTTGCTGCTGTATACATCGGGAGGGGTGTCTGATTTAATGCTATGATTCACAAAGACCCCATCGAAAAAAGGATAGTTAAAGTTAACCGGTTTGCAAGGGGGCAATCGTGGAAATTTTCCTTACTGGCGGGACAGGATTTGTTGGCCGGGAGATCCTCGCTCATTTGTTGTCGGCAGGACACCGGGTCCGGGCTCTGGTCAGGAGAGAACAAGCGCTGCAGAACCGGGAACGGGTCGAAACGGTGGTCGGTGACACGACCGAGGCAAGCAGTCTGAGCGGTCTGCTCTGCGGTTGTGATGCCGTTATTCATCTGGTCGGTATTATCCGCGAAAAACGGAAGAACGGTATAACCTTCGAGCGCCTGCATGTCGAATCGACATACAATGTCGCTATGGCGGCAAAAAATCAGGGGGTTAGTCGATTTCTCCAGATGAGTGCCAACGGCTCGCGCGCTGAGGCCGTAACCGCTTACCACCAGACCAAATGGGCCGCCGAAGAACTGCTTCGCCAATCACAGCTCGACTGGACCATTTTCCGTCCGTCACTGATCTTCGGACCCAACGATCAGTTCGTCAACATGCTGGCCGGACTGATTCGAACCCTGCCGGTGGTTCCAGTGCCGGGGGACGGCAAATACCGGCTGCAACCGGTCAGCGTGACCAATGTGGCAGAAGGGTTTGTCCGGGCACTGGCGGTAACGGACAGTATCGGACAGACCTATCATTGCGCCGGCCCCCGGACTTACAGTTACAACGAGATCCTCGACATGATCGGCGCCGCGTTGGGCCGCAACCGGGTCTACAAGCTGCATCAGCCCCTCGTGCTGATGAAACCGCTGGTCGCGTTACTGCAATCACTGGCAGCGTTTCCGCTGACCAGCGATCAGCTGCAGATGTTACTGGAAGGGAACTGTTGTGATCCGACCCACTGGCGCGAGTCCCTGAATTTAAAGCTGATCGACTTTAACCACGGAATTGCCGGCTACCTCAGATAGGACGACCCTGGAAGCGGGGCATTGACACAAACAGAACAGCGCGGGCCCCTGATTGTGATCAGAGGCCCGCGCTGTATATTTATATAGAACGTGACAAAAAATCACGACCCTTCAAAGTTGAATTAAACGTCGATCTGTTCCTCTAAAATTGATTTCTTGCCCAGACCACCTTCCGCATGGGTCATGCTTTCAAGCAACACCTTGCCACCGATAGCGGCCGTCTTTTTAACCAGATGCTCGGCCAAGTCGCCATCATGGGTCCGGAATGCTTCGAGCAACTTGTCATGCTCGGCCACCGAGATATTCATCCGTCCCTCCACCGAAAGCGACGCCATCCGCAGACGGTTGAACTTCATCCCCAGCTGCTGAATCAACTCATACAGCTTGCTGTTTCCCGCAGCCTTGAGAAACAGGTCGTGAAATTCATTATGCACCCGGTAAAAAGCCTTGACATCCCCATCCGCCGCCAGCTTTTTCAATCGCCGATTAATCGTTTCCAGTTTTTCCAGCTCTTTGCTCGACAACTTGTCGGCGGCCAGCTCGGCGGCGTAACCTTCAAGGATACTCTTGATAGCGTAGTATTCCTGCACGTCCTGTTCGGACAGCGCCGCCACCACCGCCCCTTTTCGCGGGATCACGGTCAGGTAGCCCTCAGATTCCAATTGCCGGAAAGCTTCTCGAATCGGCGTTCGGCTGATGCCGAAACGTTCAGCAAGCTCCGGCTCGGCAACCTTCTCTCCGGGCTTCAAGCTTCCCTTGAGAATCGCTTCGCGGATTGTTTCGAGTATTTTCTCCCGCAGCGTCTGATGTCGTTCAATCGGTTTGCTCTTCACAGCGGCTTCTCCCCATTTCAATTTTCTAAATTGTATACAGTATACAGAGCATGTCAATGCTTTTCTACACCTGCGAGCGATTCGATTCTTTGTCTTCGATTTCTTGTTTTTTTCTCTACGGATAGCTATCATGAAACACCCTTACTTCCGGAGTTCCGATGAATCCTCTTCGCAAAGTCCTGTTTTCACTCTCAACCTTGGTTGTCCTGATCGGCGGCGGCACGGCGGGTTATACCCTGATCGAAGGCTGGCCCGTCTTCGAGTCGCTCTACATGACAATCATCACCCTGGCGACGGTCGGTTACAAAGAGGTTCACGAACTCTCCCACGAAGGGAAGGTTTTCACCATCATCCTGATTGTTTTTGGCACCGGAAACATCGCCTACACGATCGGTTCGATGATTCAGTTTATGGTCGAAGGTCAGTTTCGACGGCTGCTAGGGAGGAAAAAATTGCAGAAAAAAATCAGGAGTCAGAAAGGGCATTATATCGTTTGCGGTTTCGGTCGGATCGGCCGTTTGGTCTGCCGCGATTTTGCCTCCAACCCCCTGCCTTTTATCGTCGTTGAGCAGAACCCTGAGCGCTGCCGACGGCTTGAAGAGGAAGGCTACCTTTTTGTGCAGGGGGATGCCACCCGCGACGAAGTCCTGGAAAAAGCCGGCATCCGTCAGGCCAAGGGGCTGATTACCGTTGTCACCTCCGATTCCGCCAACGTCTTTATCACCCTGACCGCGCGCGGCATCAACCCCGAGCTCTTCATTCTTGCCCGGGCCAGCGAAGATGGTGCCGACATCAAACTGATGCGTGCCGGTGCCAACAAGGTCGTTTCACCTTACACCATCGGTGCGTCACGTATAGCGCACGCAATTCTGCGCCCTTCCGTGGTTGATTTTATCGATATCGCCACCGGCAGAGAAAATATTGAGCTGCGAATCGAAGAAATTCTTGTCGCCCCGCAATCCAGACTTGGTCGGAAAAACCCTGGTCTCTTCCGACATCCGCAAAGATTTCGGCCTGATCATTGTGGGCATCAAAAAAGATCAGCAGATGAAGTTCAATCCGGATCCGCAGACCGTCATCGGTTCGGATGATATTCTTATTGCACTCGGCGAATCTCCGGCGATCAAGAACCTTGAAAAAATTGCCTCCGGCGCGGTGTAAAGTTATGACCTCTGCTCTCTACGTTCATACCCCGGTGCAATTACTGCCGGCCCGTATGCCCTGGCTGCTCAATCGCAGACTTCAGCCGGAAGTCGCCTGTCAGGATATCAGTCTTGAGCAGCTCGATCCGGGGCTGATGAAAAGCTGTGCCGAACAACTTGCGGAGCAAGGCTTAACAACCACTATTCACGCGCCGTTCAGCGGGTTCAACCCGGGCAGTCCCAAAAAGCGGCTGCGTAAAACCGCCCACCGGATCTGTCAGCAAACGTTTCAGTTGGCGACCATTCTCTCTCCCCGCTGTATTGTCTTTCACCCGGGCATTCCTTACCAAGCCTCTTCCAAAGAGCAAGAACACTGGCTGCGGAATATCTTGCAGTTCTTGCCGGACTATATTGATCAAGCGCAGCAAATGGGAACCATCATCACCCTGGAAAATATTTACGAAAGTTCTCCAGAGCTTTTCCACAGGCTGTTTACGGAGCTCGGTTCGCAATATTTCGGTCACTGTTTTGATATCGGTCACTGGAATATTTTCGCCGACCGGGATCTGGACACCTGGTTCGATCAGCTGGGAATTTTCGTCAAACATCTGCATCTGCATGACAATTTTGCAAAGAGCGATCAACACCTGCCGCTGGGTGCTGGAAACATCAATTTTTCGGCTCTTTTCGAACGGCTTAAAACCCTTCCCGTCAAACCGAGTATGACTCTCGAAGCCCATAATCTGCCCGACCTGGAAATCTCTCTGCGAACCTTCGTTACTCTTTTCGAAGGATAAAAAAAGGGCGCCTCAAGCTGAGACGCCCTTTTTAACTTCAACCGAACATGGGGGAAACTATTTTTTAGCCGCGACCTGAATCCGTATCAAGGCGCGCTGCAGAGCCGCCTCCATGATTGCGTGCTGCTTATCTTCCTGAGGTAATGTTTTCAAGGCATCCTCTGCACGACCAAGGGCCGCTTCAGCACGCTGCAAGTCGATTTCATCAGCCTTTTCCGCCGTATCAACCAGAACCGTGACGGTATCCTCTTCGACCTCAAGGTAGCCCCAGTTGACCGCAATATGCAGTAACTCATTACCTTTTTTGTAGGTCAGTTCACCAACCTTCAGTGTGGTCAACAATGGGGTGTGCCCGGGCAACAGGCCCAGTTCTCCGACAAATCCGGGAGCCGTGATCTCGTCAACCTCCTCCGAGAGCACCCGTTTGTACGGGGTCACCATTTCAAGTTTAAGCTTATCAGCCATTGCGACGGTCCTTTATGTTTGCAGCTGGTCTGGCCTATCAGGCCGCCATGCTCTTGGCTTTTTCAATCGCCTCTTCAATCGTGCCGACGAGGTAGAATGCCTGCTCCGGAAGATCATCATGCTTACCGTCAAGGATTTCCTGGAAGCCCTTGATGGTGTCCTTGAGTTCAACATACTTGCCGGGAGAACCGGTGAAGACCTCCGCCACGTGGAACGGCTGGGAAAGGAAACGCTGAATTTTCCGGGCACGGGCCACCGCCAGCTTGTCTTCCTCGGAGAGTTCGTCCATACCGAGGATGGCAATGATATCCTGCAGATCCTTGTAGCGCTGCAGCACGAACTGCACGTCACGAGCAACCTTGTAGTGCTCCTCACCGATCACCTGCGGATCGAGAATCCGGCTGGTGGAGTCGAGCGGGTCAACCGCCGGGTAGATACCGAGCTCGGCGATCTGCCGCGAGAGCACCGTAGTCGCATCCAGGTGGGCAAAAGCGGTCGCCGGAGCCGGGTCGGTCAGATCATCGGCAGGGACATAGATTGCCTGAACCGAGGTAATCGAACCCTTGTCGGTGGTGGTGATCCGTTCCTGCAGCTCGCCCATTTCGGTCGACAGGGTCGGCTGGTAACCGACGGCGGAAGGAATCCGGCCGAGCAGTGCCGAAACCTCGGAACCGGCCTGGGTAAAACGGAAGATGTTGTCGACGAACAGCAACACATCCTGACCTTCTTCGTCGCGAAAGTATTCCGCAACCGTCAGGGCCGACAGTGCCACCCGGGCACGGGCTCCCGGCGGCTCGTTCATCTGACCGTAGATCAGGGCAGTTTTATCGAGAACGCCCGACTCTTTCATCTCTTCCCAGAGATCGTTCCCCTCACGGGTTCGCTCACCGACCCCGGCAAACACCGAGAAACCACCGTGCTGCTGGGCAACGTTGTTGATCAGTTCCATGATCAGAACGGTTTTACCGACACCGGCGCCACCGAACAGGCCGATTTTACCCCCCCGGGAATACGGAGCGAGCAGATCGACAACCTTGATACCGGTTTCGAACGCCTCAACCTTGGTCGACTGGCTGACAAAGTCAGGGGCCGGACGGTGAATCCCCCAGGCCTTCTCCGCCTCAATCGGACCGGCTTCATCAACCGGCTCACCGATAACGTTGAGAATCCGGCCGAGGGTCTTGGGACCGACCGGCATCTGGATCTGATCGCCGGTATCGAGAACCTCCTGACCACGGACCAAACCTTCAGAAGAATCCATCGCAATGGTGCGGACGGTGTTCTCGCCCAGATGCTGGGCTACCTCGCACACCAGGTTCCATTCACCGTCACCCAGCGAGGGGTTGGTGATCTTGACCGCGTGAAAGATCTCCGGCAGCTTGCCGGGCTCGAACTCGACGTCAACAACAGGACCAATAACCTGTGTGATCTTACCCATGTTCATAACAAAACCTTTCCTTCTTATCCCAACGGAATAAGCTCTTGTATGTCTACAAACTTATCGTTATTTGATCGATTCAGCGCCGGAGATGATTTCCATCAGCTCTTTGGTGATGGCGGCCTGACGTGCCCGGTTATACTGCAGAGTCAGTTTAGCGATCATGTCTGAGGCGTTCCGGCTGGCACTGTCCATAGCCGACATCCGGGAACCCTGTTCCGATGCATTCGATTCCAGCAGACCGCGGAAGAATTGGACTTCGACCATTTTCGGCAGAATCTGGGAGAGAACTTCGCCCCGGTTCGGCTCGTAAATATAATCAACCACACTGTCGTCCAGGGTCTCTGCAGCATCCGCTTTGATCGGCAACACCTGTTCCAGGGTCACGTTTTGCACAATGGCGCTCTGGAAAGCATTGTAGAGTACGAAGACGGCATCGTATTTCTCTTCGCTGTAGGCGTCGACAACTTCCTGACCAATCAACTGTGCGGTTTTATAGGTCGCTTCAGAGGTGATATTCTCATAAACCTTGGTGATCTTGTCACCAACCCGGTTCTTGAGAAAATCTCGTCCTTTCCGCCCGATAATCATAAGATCGATATCTTCAAAACCCTGCTCGTTGACGCGGATAAAACGCTCGGCCGCTTTTGAGACGTTGGCGTTAAAGCCGCCGCAGAGTCCACGATCGGCGGTCATCAACACGAGCAATGCGCGACCGGTACCACGCTGGCTGAGCAGCGGGTGGGCACTCGCCTCTTCACGCTGGGCCAGATGCGACAGTACTGCGTGCATTTTTTCTGCGTAGGGACGCGCAGCAACGGCGGCTTCCTGAGCCCGGCGCAATTTGGCCGCGGCAACCATCTTCATCGCCTTGGTGATCTGCTGGGTGTTTTTAACCGAGCCGATCCGTTTTTTAATGTCCTTCAGACTTGGCATCTGTGCAAACCTTTATCGAATCAGGCTACAAACTGACCATTAAACTCTTCCAGAGCCGCCTTGATGCGGCCTTCAAGGTCGGCATCGATGGCGTTCTTCTGCGTCAGATCCTTGACAACATCGGCATGCTGAGTGTCCATAAAAGCGAGCATTTCACTTTCATAGCGCTGCACAGCAGTGGTCGGATACTCATCAATATAACCGTTGTTGGCGGCGTAAATTGCCAGAACCTGGATTGCGACCGGCAGCGGTTTGTACTGACCCTGTTTCAGAATCTCGACCAGCCGGGCACCTCGATTCAACTGGGCCTGGGTCGTGGCATCAAGATCGGAACCGAACTGGGCAAAAGCGGCCATTTCACGATATTGAGCCAGGGCCAGACGCAACGTACCGGCGACCTGTTTCATCGCCTTGACCTGGGCCGAACCACCGACCCGGGAAACCGACAGACCGACGTTGATCGCCGGGCGCACCCCGGAATAAAACAGGTCGGTCTCGAGGAAGATCTGCCCATCGGTAATCGAGATAACATTGGTCGGAATGTAGGCGGAAACGTCACCGGCCTGCGTCTCGATAATCGGCAGTGCGGTCAGAGAACCGGCACCCTGGGCATCACTCAGCTTGGCGGCCCGCTCGAGCAACCGGCTGTGCAGATAGAAAACATCCCCCGGGAATGCTTCGCGGCCCGGCGGACGACGCAGCAACAGCGAAAGCTGACGATAGGCTACGGCCTGTTTGGAGAGATCATCATAGATGATCAGGGCATGCTTGCCGTTGTCACGGAAGAACTCACCCATGGTAACACCGGTGTAGGGTGAGATGAACTGCAGCGGTGCCGGGTCGGATGCGGTGGCCGCAACCACGATGGTGTAATCCATGGCACCATGTTGACGCAGCTTATCCACAACCTGGGCGACGGTCGAACGCTTCTGACCGATAGCGACGTAGATACAGGTAACGCCATTACCCTTCTGGGCAATAATGGTATCGATAGCGACGGCCGTTTTACCGGTCTGCCGGTCACCGATGATCAGCTCTCGCTGGCCACGACCGATCGGAACCATGGCGTCGATCGCCTTCAAGCCGGTCTGCATCGGCTCGTGAACCGATTTACGGGCGACAATACCCGGGGCCTTGATTTCGACCTGACTGTAGGTCTCGGTCTGAATCTCTCCCTTGCCGTCAATCGGAACGCCGATACCGTTGACCACCCGGCCGACCAGAGCCTCGCCAACCGGAACCTGCACGATCTGCTCGGTCCGCTTGACCAGATCGCCTTCCTTGATATGCTCAGATTCACCGAGGAGCGCAGCACCGACATTGTCTTCCTCAAGGTTGAGAACCATCCCCATGGTCCCGCCCGGGAATTCGAGGAGCTCGCCGGACATCGCCTTGTCGAGGCCATGAATCCGTGCGATGCCGTCACCAACCGAGATGATGGTACCGGTTTCGCTGACTTCTACTTCGCGACCGAAGTCTTCAATCTGCTTCTTGATGATCGCGCTGATTTCTTCTGCTCTAATTTCCATGGTATCTTGTCACCCCTTTGCTAAGGTCTCTGCAATCCGTTTCAGCTGGGTTTTCACGCTGCCGTCAAAAAGTTTGCCGCCCATCTCGGCCTTCAGGCCGCCGATCAGCGATGCGTCCGTTTCCACGCTCAACACCACCTGCTTACCGGTCTGTTTTTCCAGTCCCTGCTTGATGGCTTCGGCTCGATCGCGGCTTAATTCACCGGCTGACATTATCCTGGCCCGAACGACGCCGGACAACTCATCGGCAAACTTGCGGTAATTCTGATCGATCTGTGGGAGATAAACGATCCGATTTTTTTCAAGGAGCAGACAGAGAAAATTTTTCATCCCGTCGCTCGACTTGAGCAGATCGCAAAGGTCATTCATAATTGCGGTCTTTTTCTCCAGAGGAAAGGTCGGACTATCGAGCAACAGACGCAACAGCTCTTCTCTTTTCATAACCGACACGACATTCGCCAACTCCTCGGCATAACGCTCAACCTGCTTCTGCTGCGAAGCGATGTTGAGCAGCGCCTTGGCGTACCTTATTGAAATCGCACTGCTACTCAATGTAACTCTCCCACCTTCTGCATATACTCGTCGATCAGACGGGTATCATCGTCTTGGGTGAAGTTTTTCTTCAACAGCTCTTCGGCGAGATTGACAGCCAGTCGGACGGCTTCCTGTTGCAGCTCCTTACGCGCCTTGGCGACTTCTATCTCTGCGGTTTTCCCTGCATCCTGTTCAATCTTGATAGCCATCTGCTCAGCATTCTCGATAATTTTCTGTTTCTCAAGTTCACCTTCACGGCGAATGGCTGCGCTGATCTCGGCGATCTCTTCTGTCGCCCGGGCGAGCTTACGATCATATTCAGCAAACTTGGCCTCTGCCTCTTCCTTCGCCTGTCGAGCTTCAGCCAGAGCCGTTTCGATCTCCTCTGTGCGGCCGACCAGCCCTTTCTTTAACGGTTTGCGTAAAAAGTAGACCAGCAGCGCAACCATCAGACCGAAGTTAAGCACCCGATAAAGAAAGTCTTTAAGCAAAACACCACTGTCAGCATGACCTTCGGCTGAGGCAAAAGCCACACCGGCCAGCAGTAAAACCAGCAGGGTCATCAAAAGAACAGTTGTTGTTTTTTTCTTACACATAAATATCTTTCAACCCCTTCTAGAGTTCTATGCCAGATCACGACCGAGAATTTTTACAGCAATCAGCCCGGCCAGTGATTCCGCTTCGCTCTTAAGAGTTTTGCTCGCCCCGGCGGCCTCACTCGCAACCCGCGCCTTGATAACCTGCAGACGGGAGGTTGCTTTTGTATGAGCTTCTGAGAGAAGCGCCGCTTCTTCTTCGATGGCGGTTTTCCTCAGCATGTTGCGCTCAGCGCTTGCTACTGCTTTTGCTTCACTCAACTGCTGCTGATAACGCTGCATCTTCTCTTCAATGTCCGCCTCGAGGCTCTTGGCCCGCTCATAAGAGCCGTCGATCGCCTCACGACGTTCGGCAATCACGGTCATCAACGGCCGATAAAGTATTTTATTGAGGATTATCAGCAAGATAATAAAATTGACAAACTGCAGACCGAGAGTCCAGTTAACACTGATCACTTAAAATACCTCTTGTTGATTGGTTGGCACGTCCAGGTATACTGTATACAAGAACTGGAGCCGTAATTTGCCGCCCCAGGGATAAAGCACAGCATTGCTACCACAACGGTTGTCCCGTGTCAAGCGCGATTACAGCTGTCCTGCAACAGTGTTCGAAATTGTTTGGGATTTGAGGCTGAGTCTGTTTGAATATTTTCTTTCAGTTGCTTATTTAGTTGATTTTTTTTCTACTGCCTGCCCGGAAGCCGTGGTTGTCATCTTGATCTCGCCATTAAAAATAACTTTTTCTTCAATCTTCAACAGCGGACACTCGATGGCTCCCTCTACTTTTGCCGGAGCCCTTAACTCAACCCTGCTGGAGGCAACAATTTTCCCCTTGAACTGACCGCTCAAAATCAGTGCGCCGACCTGTATATCCCCTTCAATCACCGCCGTTTCGCCAACCATCAGAGTATCACTCGATTTAATCTCTCCGCTAAAACTACCGTCCAGCCGCACCAATTCATCAAAATTCAGCTTACCCTCAAAGCGGCTGCCGGGGCCGAGAAAGGCCTTAATATCAGCCTTATCAATCGCAACTGGTTTCTTCATCTCTTTGATCTCCCTTTTTTTACCACCGAACATCGGCTCACCACCTGACCAACAAGAACATCAGACCGAAACCCCGAACAACTCCAGCAACCGTTCCAGCTCGCCCTGATCATGATAATTAATTTCAATCCGCCCTCCTTGCCCCCGGATTGTCAACTTAACCTGGGCTCCCAGGGTCTGTTTCAGGGAGGTTTCAAGCGCAACCAGGTTCGGATCAATCTCTTTGACTGCAACCGCCGGCTTCTTTTTCTCCCCGAAAAAACTCTTGATCCGCTTGATCAGCTTTTCTGTTTCACGGACCGACAGCTTTTTACGCAGCACCTCTTCACTGGCTTCAGTGATATCTTCATCGTTCTCCAGCGACAGCAAGGCCCGGGCATGGCCCATGGTTAGTCGATTTGCCAGCAGATCATCTTTAACCTTGTTCGGTAAACGCAGCAAACGCAAGGCATTGGCAACCGTGGAACGTTCCTTCCCAACCCGCTTGGCGACCTCTTCCTGAGACAGGTCAAAGTTGTCCATCAGATGGCGATAAGCGGTCGCTTCGTCCAGAGGGTTCAGATCTTCCCGCTGGATATTTTCGATCAGCGCAATCTCCAGAGCCCAGTCTTCGCTGACATCCTGAATAACGACCGGGACCCGCTCCAGGCCCGCCTTCTGTGCCGCCCGCCAGCGCCGTTCACCGGCGATGATCTGGTAGTGGTCGTTCATCTGTCGGATGACTAACGGCTGGATGATGCCTTTTTCTTTGATCGAAGCGACCAGTTCGGCCATTTTGCCGTCGTCAAAACTTTTGCGCGGCTGCCGACTGTGCGGTTTTAATTCTTCGATCGGACAGGAAAAATATTTCTTGCCGCCCTCCTGTGCTGCTGAGCTTAACAGGGCGCCGATTCCCTTGCCCAGCGCCGGTCTTTTCGGCTTAACCATGAACGCCTCCCGCCAACACTTCTTTTGCCAGCGCCATATATGCTTGCGCCCCACGAGAGGCAATATCGTACATCAACACTGGTTGTCCATAGCTGGGCGCCTCAGAGAGGCGGACGTTGCGCGGTACGACCGCATCGAAAACCTTATCGCCGAAGTGGGACCGGATTTCATCACTGACCTGGTGACAGAGATTGTTGCGACCATCGAACATGGTCAGCAGAATGCCGCTGATAACCAGCGTGGGATTCAGTTCCTGCTGCACCAGACGGATGGTCTGCATCAACTGTCCCAAACCCTCCATCGCGTAAAACTCACACTGCAGGGGAACCAGCACGGAATCTGCGGCACAGAGGGCATTGACGGTCAACAGACTGAGGGACGGCGGACAATCGATAATAATATATTGATATTGGTCGGCAATTTGCGCCAGCACCGTCTTAAGCCGCTTATTGCGATCAACCGTTTCTATCAACTCAATTTCGGCACCGATCAGGTCGGTGTTGGAAGGCATCACCGACAAATAGTCGAGTTCGGTACCACAAACCACCTCGGCCGCCTCGGCCTCCCCCAGAAGAACATTGTAAACAGTTGATATTACTTCTGTTTTATCGATTCCAAGGCCACTGCACGCATTTGCCTGCGGGTCCATATCAACCAGCAAAGTCTTCTTCTCAGCCGCTGCCAGCGATGCCGAGAGGTTGACCGCCGTCGTTGTTTTACCAACCCCACCCTTCTGATTAGCTACAGCGATAATCTTTGCCATGATCAACACTCCTTCTGCGCAGATGAACGCAGAGACTATCACAGACTGACATGAAATTCAGCCCCATTTCTCGGCCGGTTTCCGAAAATACCCAATTACAGGACCGCAGAACTTACTTGCTGGCGGTTCGGCTTAGAATGATCAGCTGTCGTGCAGAGTTACTGAGGGGAAGCCGGTAGTGATGCACGGTATCGATATGATAGAATTTCCGGTCACTATCGGTCTGGTAGGCCTTAAGCTCGGTTTCCCCTTCCGGACCCTTCATCACCAGCAACTTACCACCCTCCCTCAACCAGGGAGCGGCAAAAACCGTCAGCTTTTCGAAAGAGGTCAAGGCTCTGGCAACGGCAAAGTCGTACGATTCCAGGTTTAGCAGGACCGCCTCCAGCGCTTCCAACCGGGCATGGACCGGCTCCAGGTTGGAGAGGGACAGGAGCCGCTTGATATGTTTTTGAAAGTTGATTTTCTTTCCGACGCTGTCGACCGATGTGACCTGCAGGTCACTGCACGCTATGGCCAGCGGAATTCCCGGCAGGCCGCCTCCGGAGCCCATATCGAGCAAACGACCGACGAGGGGCTGATAGTGCAGCAGGGCCAGCGAATCGAGCAGGTGCTTTTCCAATGCCTCATCACGGTTGCAGATTGAGGTCAGATTGACGCGACGATTCCAGCGCAACAGCTCATCAAGAAAAAGCTCCAGACGAGTGATCGTTGCTGCCGGCAGACCAAGTCCGAAGCGTTCAATTTTGCGACTGAAGCTATCAGCCATGCCGTTTCTTACGCAGATAAATATTTAATATTGCGATTGCGGCCGGGGTAACCCCTTGGATACGTCCTGCCTGCCCAAGGGTTCTCGGTTTTATTTCGGTCAATTTCTCACGAACTTCGGTCGACAAGCTATCAATTAAAGCGTAATCCATATCCTTGGGGATTTCGACCTCTTCATGTTCCAGAAACCGCTCAACCAATTCACGCTGCCGCTGAATATACCCCTCGTATTTTACAGCTATTTCCATCCAATTGTTCCAAGGCGGCACCGTTTATCGACGCCAGCAGCGGGTAAACGTCTGCAAGCTGTGAAATCTTCACCTCGGGGCGCCTCAGCAGGGCCTCGAGCGTTAAGCCGCTTTTCAACTCACCCAAGTCAAAGATATCAACAACATCCCGCTGCTTTGCGGTAATCACCTCTTCGGCAAGAAAACGTTGTCCCTGTTCAACCTGCTGCTGTTTCCGCTGAAAAACCTCCCAGCGCACATCATCAACCAAGCCAACCTCTCGTCCCAATCCAGTCAAACGTTGATCTGCATTATCCTCACGCAACAGCAGACGATATTCAGAGCGCGAAGTAAACATTCGGTACGGCTCGACCAACGGCTGAGTGACCAGATCATCGACCATTACCCCCAGGTAACCCTGTTCACGGCCGATGATGATCTGATTTCGCCCCCGGTAACGTAGCGCAGCATTAATCCCGGCCAGCAAGCCTTGAGCCGCCGCCTCTTCATACCCGGAGGTTCCGTTAATCTGTCCTGCATGATAAAGACCGGCAACCCGACGTGTCTCAAGCGTGAGGTTTAATTGGGTCGGCTCGACAAAATCGTACTCGATAGCGTAACCGGGCCGCATAATTTCAACCCGTTCGAATCCGACCATGGTCCGGAAAAATTGCAACTGGACATCCGGCGGCAGCGATGTCGACATACCACTGGGATACATCTCACTACTGAAACGGCCTTCCGGTTCTATAAAGGTCTGATGGGAGCTTTTCTCTGGAAAGCGGACGACCTTATCTTCAATGGACGGGCAATATCTTGGGCCGACCCCCTCAATAGCCCCGGAGAACAGTGCGGATTTATCCAGGTTATCACGGATAACCTGATGGGTTCTTTCATTGGTGTGACCGATATAGCAGTCGACCTGTTCTCTCTCGATCCGCTCCGTCAAAAAAGAAAAGGGCTTGATCTGCTTATCCCCGGTCTGTTTTTCAAGCTTAGTGAAGTCGATCGATCGGGCCGATAACCGAGCCGGGGTCCCGGTTTTTAGTCGACCGACCCGAAAACCCAATCTTCGCAAACAATCAGACAACCCCTCAGATGCCGGCTCACCGGCTCGGCCGCCGGGATAATGATTCAAACCGACATGGATTAATCCGCACATAAAGGTGCCGGTGGTTAAAACCACGGAGTTTCCGCGAAAAACCAAACCTTCACGAATCCTTACTCCCGTAATCACATCGCCAGAGACCAACAACTCAACAACCGAGCCCTGCTTTAAATCGAGCAGCGGTTCTTTTTCAACAACACTCTTCATTCTGGCACTATAGGCCATACGGTCGGCCTGCGCCCTGGCCGCCCTCACCGCCGGCCCTTTTTTCATATTCAAGCGACGGAACTGCACTCCGGTTGCATCAATATTCAGCCCCATCTCGCCGCCAAGCGCATCAACCTCAGAAACCAGGTGTCCCTTTGCCAAACCACCGATTGCGGGATTACAAGACATCTGCGCAACCGTATCCAGACCCATCGTCAGCAGCAGTGTCGAACAACCCATACGCGCCGCAGCCAGGGCCGCCTCACATCCCGCATGTCCGGCCCCGACCACAATGACGGCATACTCTTTTCCATACCCGCTCATCCGGCAGCAACCTTGTCGATATGTTTCACGTGAAACATTTACTTCCCAATACAAAAACGAGAAAAGATCCCCTCAAGCACGTCATCTGTTGTGGTTTCGCCCGAGATTTGACCAAGGTGATAGAGGGCCTCCCGTATTTCCAAAACCAAACACTCCAGAGGCATACCATTGTCCATTGCCCGCATAAAACTTTCCAAGTTGTGTCGACAGGCCATCAAGCCGTCATAGTGACGCTGCTCTGTCAGCAGAACGGTGTCGCTGGTGGGGCTATAATCGCCAAGCAGAAAATCGGC
>JAADGW010000061.1:0-6752 GCA_013152145.1 Deltaproteobacteria bacterium | reverse complement strand
GCGGAATCCTGCTGACAAAAGCTGTAAGCGTAATAATCTTCTTCATCGACCGGCCTTGAACCATCGACCAAAAAAAGGACCAGGTCGGCCTGATCAATTTTATTTCTAGCTCGAAACACACCTTCCATCTCAACCGGATCTTCGGTCTGGCGTAAACCCGCGGTATCAACCAGTCGCACCGGTACACCCGCGATGGTTATCCCCTCTTCAAGCAAATCACGCGTCGTTCCCGGAACATCGGTTACGATCGCCCGTTCTTCGCCCAACAGCCTGTTTAATAATGAGCTTTTGCCAACATTGGGACGACCAACCAGAAGGATCGAAGCTCCCTCCAAGAGTACCCGACCAGAATTATAACTACTTGTAATTTCAACTATTTTAATAATTGACTGGTTTACCGTCGACGAAATGAAGGCCAGCTGCTCCGCGGGAAGATCCTCTTCCGGAAAATCAATCCAGGCCTCCAATAAGACAAGAATAGTGCGAAGCTTATCGGTTATCTGATAAAGTTCTCGACTCAACAGACCTTCAACCTGAGAGAGGGCCAGCCGGCGCGAGGAATCTGATTTTGCGTGGATAAGTTGAGCGACCGCTTCTGCTTGACTTAAATCGATCCGACCATTCATGAAAGCGCGATAGGTAAATTCTCCCGCGTTCGCCAGACGTAAGCCGAAGTCAAAATAGAGCTTGAGGATCGATTTAACCACCTGTTGACTACCATGACAGTGAAGTTCCACAACATCGTCACAGGTATAGGTGTGGGGAGCAGCCATATAGACCGCCATGATCTCGTCGATATGCTGCTCATTCCGGTCGACGATAAACCCATGGTAGAGGCGCAGAGACTTGAAATTTTGAACCTGCGAAGAGGGGCGGAAATATTCTTGCATTGCGGATAAAGCCTGTGGCCCGGAAATACGGACCACAGCGATACCACCTTCGCCAACAGCAGTTGCCGGCGCAATTATTGTGTCAGATAGAAACATTGACGCCCCACGGGGAATTAATCCGGTTGGCGGCGAATCAAGTATTGCTGCAAAATAGTCAACAGGTTATTAACCATCCAGTAGAGAACCAGACCGGAAGGAAAATTGAGAAACAGAAAGGTAAAAACGACCGGCATCAGCAGCATTATTTTTGCCTGGGTCGGATCCATATTTGTCGGGGTCATTTTTTGCTGAGCAAACATGGTCACCCCCATAATCAGCGGGGTAATGTAGTATGGATCTTTTGCCGAGAGATCAACGAGCCAAAACATAAACGGGGCATGTCGCAATTCAATCGCACCGAGTAATACCTGGTAAAGAGCAAAAAACACCGGTATTTGAATTATCATCGGCAAACAGCCGCCCATCGGATTCACCTTGTTGCTCTTATAAAAGGCCATCATTTCCTGATTCAGGCGTTGTTTATCTTTGCCGTATTTTTCCCGCAGTTTCTGCATTTCCGGCTGTAATTTTTGCATCCCCTTCATCGATCTGTAGCTTTTCTGTGTCAGTGGCCAGAAAATGATTTTTATACAGACCGTCAGAAGAATGATGGCAAAACCATAGTTCCCCAAGTACTTATAGAAAAACTTAAGAACATGCATCAGCGGCTTGGCAAGAATACTGAAGAAACCATAATCTTTAGCCCGTTCAAACTGATGACCTGCGGCTTTAAGCAAGTCGTAATCAACCGGGCCGAGGAAAGAATAATACTGAAGACTTGTTTTTTTCCCGGGCGCCAAAGAAATAAAGGGGGAAATAAATCTATTCTCTACGATGTCGCCCTTCTTCTCAATCTGAACTTTTTGGGTATATTTTTCGGCATCAACCAGCGTCAAAAAATATTTCGAAACAAATCCTGACCATTTGATGTTGTCGCCATAAATTTTTGGAGATTTATCAAGATCATCCAATTTTTCTTTTATAATATCTTTGCCATCAAAAGAGATCGGTCCAATAAAAGTATAACGATCACTCATTCCTTTACTTTTGGCCGTGGGCACAACAGAAATGAGCGTCAAGTTAAAATATCCGCTTTTCGTCGTCTTCGTGTCGTTAACAATTTGAACATCAACATCAACCTTGTACGAATTTGCATAAAACCGATAATTCTTAATAATTTTTAAACCCGAGGCAGTAACAGCAGAAAACCTGACATTCTGTTCTGCATTCTTCAGATAAATAGTGTCCGTTTTATACCCATCCAGTCGGAATAATAAATTGGAGGGAATAGCGAGACCTTCGCTCCCGCTCGTTTTGAATGTGGCCTGTTTATCAGTATCTGCTGAAATAAGTTTATAGGTTTTTGAATCAGGCTGATTAGATATCTTAAATTTATCGAGAGTGACGTCACGTATTGTGGCGCCCAGTGTTGACAACTTGATTTCAAACAGATCAGATTTAACCGTAATTATTTTTTCCTGCCGTTTAACACTCTCTGAAACAGGGATCTCCTCAACTTTTTCAATTGTCGGGACAATATCTACTGTTTTAACCTTAGCTGCTTCCTGTTCGACGGTTGCTTGGGGAGCTTTTTCAACCGGAGGGGCTTTGGGAGAAAAAAACATGCTGTAACCGGACCAAAGAAGTATTATCAGTGCAACAGCTAAGATTGAGCGGTTATTTTCCATTTTACTTATCCTGTTTATTTAGAGCAGGTACGGGATCAAACCCGCCCTGATGATATGGATGACATTTGGATAACCGGATTATCGTCAGCAAACCGCCCTTTATAATACCGCGAGTAATAATCGCTTCACGGGCATAAGACGAACAGGTGGGATAAAACCGGCAAGAATTCGGCAAAAGGGGTGAAATTAAAAAACGATAAAAATCTATAAGTAATACAAAAGGTTTTTCAACCATTTGAAATTTCCTTAAAATCTAAAGCGCTTTTTAACTCTGCATGAATATCTGTGATCGATAAGTTAGCTGCTCCTTTTTTAGCAACAACTGAAAAATCGACAGTTAAAGGAAATTTATGTTTGTGGTGGCGAAAATATTCACGAATCAAACGTTTTAACCGATTACGCATAACTGCGTTACCTACTTTTCGACTTACCGTTAAACCGAGTCTCGACCTGCCGGCAGAATTTATTGCCAACAGAAGAATAAAATGGGGTGTATGCAACTTACACCCCATCTTCCAAGCCCGTTTAAATTCCCAGGATTTGCGCATGCGACATGCTCTGGGAAGGTCGTAATTCATCAACCTATTTCTGTGGCGTGTTTACCGACAGAGATTTGCGACCACGGCCGCGACGACGGTTGATGACCTGGCGGCCATTTTTGGTTTGCATTCTTTTACGAAAACCATGAGTCCGCTTACGCTTGATACGGCTCGGTTGATAAGTACGCTTTGACATGTTTTTATCCTCCAATATTTGTGCTGACAAAGTAGTCCATAAAGCATAAAAAATATTTCAAGTCAACTCAAAACCGAATTCAAAAAAATATGGCCGTCACCCTATATAACGTTTATACTGTCCCGGCCCGTATTTTTAATTCGAGAAGTCCTTTTTTTATACAAACCTGGGAGAAAATTAAATTTTTGGCGAAAGCTTTTGATTGTCGGCTGAAATTATTTATAACACGTTGATTTTAAAGTTTTTTTTTGATTATAAATAGCTGTTTATAAACTGTGGGTTTAGTTGGATAATGAATAATATCTGGAAAGAAACCATCAATAAATTAGAGAAAGAGATAAGTCCACAAAATTTTGCAACGTGGATTAAACCTCTTCAATTTATAGGGATAGAAGCGGAATATGTTAAATTAGAAGTTCCAAATAAATTTATTAAGGATTGGTTGAAAGACAATTATATAAAAAAAATAGAAAAAATTTTATCGGATATAGGTCCTGTAAATTACAAAATAAATATAAATATAAATAATAAAGAAAATATAAAAGTAAAAAGAGATGAAAGGCGTGTAGAAAAAATAATAAAAGAAAAAATATCTATAAAAAAAAATCTAGATAATTTCACGAATATAAATAAAAATTATACTTTTAATAAGTTTGTATCTGGACCATCGAACCAATTTGCCCACGCCGCAGCAATGGCGGTAGCAAATAATCCAGCAACAACCTACAACCCACTCTTTATCTATGGTGGTGTTGGTTTAGGAAAGACCCATATAGTACACGCAATAGGAAACGAAATTTTAAACAAAAACAATAATTTAAAAATTTGTTATTACTCTTCAGAAAAATTTACAAATGAACTTATTAATTCACTAAGACACGCAAAAATGGATGAATTTAGAAATAAATTTCGCTCAATAGATGTTCTTCTGATAGATGATATTCAATTTATTGCCGGTAAAAAAAGTACCCAGGAAGAATTTTTTCATACATTCAATGCTCTTTATGAATCACACAAGCAAATTGTTGTAACTTCGGATAAATTTCCTAAAGAAATACCTGATTTAGAAGAACGATTACGATCAAGATTTGAATGGGGTTTGATCGCAGATATCCAGGCTCCGGATATAGAAACGAAACAAGCTATTCTCAAGATGAAGGCTGATCAGAGTAAAATTATATTGCCGGAAGATGTTTCTTTTTTTCTGGCAAATTCGGTGATAAGTAACGTTCGTGAACTGGAAGGCTATCTCATAAGAATAGGTGCTTTTGCTAGTTTAACATCAACACCTATAAATTTAGAAATGGCTAAAAATATACTCAAAGATATAATTATTGAACAAAATAAAGAGGTTACTGTCGAAAACATCCAAAAAATTGTTGCCAGTCATTATCAGATAAAAATAAGTGATTTAAAATCGTCTAAAAGACTGAAATCATTTGTTCTCCCTCGACAAATTGCAATGTATATAAGCCGTAAATTAACGTCTTCATCCTATCCGGAAATAGGTACGAAATTCGGTGGAAAAGACCATTCAACCATTATTCACGCAATAAAAAAAATAGAAAAGAAATTGGAAGAAGACCTGCAACTCAGATCAACAATTGAAAAACTTATAAAAATCGTAAAACCATAAGTTGTTGAGCTCGCTGGGAATAAAATGTGGATTAAATCGAATTTTTACTTTTATAAACAATCCAGAAAAAAAACAAACAGCTTATCCACAAATTTTTATTTTTAAATTTACTATATTTTTTAAACACTTATAAAGTTACTAACAAAATCACAAGCACTATATATAGACTACTAATCAATTAAACTATAATACATAATAATAGTTCTCTGTGAATGGAGGAATAATATGCAATTTTATATAAATAAAGACATTTTTCTTAAAGGATTAACAAAAGTACAAGGTATTATTGAAAAAAAACATACTATCCCTATTTTAGCCAACGTCCTTATAGAAGCTAAAGATGATTATATTAATATCACCGCTACTGATTTAGAAGTTGGCTTAAAGTCAAAATATAAATCAAATATTCTTACAGAAGGTAAGGTCACTGTATCTGCGAAAAAACTATTTGAAATAATAAAAGAACTTCCAAATGAGCAAATTCAATTCACCTCAAAAAATAATTATTGGGTTGAAATAACATGTGAAAAATCAATATTTAATTTAGTTGGTCTTTCGCCCGATGAATTCCCTAAATTTCCTGAGATAAGCCAAAAATCGAGCCAGATAGAAACAAACATTCTAAGAGAGATGATCGATAAAACTATATTTTCAGTATCAAACGATGAAACAAAGTTTAATTTAACGGGTATTTTCATAAAATATGAAGCAAATGAAGAGAATAAAAATATAATTTTTGTATCAACTGATGGACATCGTCTTTCAATGATAAAAAGAAATATACCAAGTGATTTAGATGACATATTTTTAAACGGCTTTATATTGCCAAAGAAAGGGATAAATGAAATAAGAAAAATAATAGAAGATACTCCCAATATTATTAATATCGGAGTATCTGATAATAACTTTTCAATTAATACTGATACTACGAAACTTATCATGCGAATGGTAGATGGAGATTTTCCTGATTATAAAAGAGTTATTCCTGAGAAGACAGAAAACTCAGCTATTATAAATAGAGATCTATTTTTACATTCACTTAGAAGAATATCTGTACTTTCCAGTGAAAAGTCAAAAGGTGTAAAAATAGATTTATACAATGATACTTTAACTTTATATTCGTCAAATCCTGATATAGGAGATGCAAAGGAAGAAATAGATGTAATTTACAATGGATCAAAAATTTCCATAGGATTTAATGCTAAATACATTATTGATATACTTCAATGTATCGAAAAAGAAAATATTATTTTTTATTTAAAAGACAACATCTCTCCAGGACTTATCCAGCCTGAAAATGATGATAATTATTTGGCGGTTGTCATGCCGATGAGATTATAAATTATTGCATGTTTATAGAAAATATTAAGCTAGTCAATTTTAGAAACATTAAATATACGGAACTTACTCCCCATAATAAAATTAATTTTATTATGGGGAGTAATGCTCAGGGCAAAACAAATTTTATTGAAGCCATCTATCTTGCTGCTTTCCTGAAGAGTTTCAGAACACAAAAAAATAGTGATCTGATAAAAGAGGGAGAGAAAGAATTACTTGTAGAATTAAATATTAATAAATATTTTGTCAAAAATAGTATTAAACTTTCAATATCAAAAGATAAAAAAATAATATCTGTCGATAATAAAAAAATTAATAATAATAAAAACTATTTTAAAAATATAAACGTTATTATATTTCACCCAGATGAAGTTAATTATATCGGTAGTTATCCAGTATTTCGTAGAAATTTAATTGATAGATCTA
>JAADGW010000131.1 GCA_013152145.1 Deltaproteobacteria bacterium | reverse complement strand
GGAGTGCTGCCGATGACGCCGTCGCCGGAGGGCAGTGCAGCAGAAAACGCAAAAAGATCGGCCAGGGGATTGCTTCGACCCCGGGGATTCACACCGGTCGTGAACGGGGCAGCCGGGTGTTGCTGCAGACCAGTGGTGGAGCGATCGTCACTATCGAGCAAGATTCGACCGGCCCGACCAAAAGCGGCATGATCGCCTGGGAGGTTGAGCATTAATCCTGATGAAAGGGGAGGGAAAAACTGTAGCTGAGGAAAGCTGCTCGAGTGTGTTATAAGAGCCTGTCGCTATTGCTGATAGGCTTTACTTTTTTTCTTCTTTTTACAGGCCACTGGTTTTATAGATGCATCCTCTGGATCAAAAAATTATTTCCCTGCTGGCCGGGCAGACCGGTCGACCTTTAAACCGCCGGGAGCTGGCCGGCAAACTTCACCTGCATGGAGCGGAGCGAAAGCTGTTGACCGCCCGGTTGAAGCGTTTGCAAAAAACCGGTCAGCTGGTGATGAATAAAAGAGGTGGGTATCAACTGCTCCCGGAAGCGGTTTCCCTGGAGGGGACGGTGACCGTCTTGGCTGAGGGTTTCGGCTTTTTTCAGCCGTTGGACGGCGCAACGGAAGATCTGTATATTCCCGCCCGTTCCCTCGCCGGGGTGATGAACGGTGATCGGGTTCTGGTGCAGCCGCTCCGGGCGGGCCGGGACGGCCGCCTCTCCGGACGGATTATCAAGGTGTTGCAGCGGGCCCATCGTTCGGTTCTCGGTATCTATCAGCAGCAGCGCGGCAGGAATTGGGTCATGCCGCTCGATCCGACGATTGCCAAAACGGTCTTTGTTCAGCCGGAAGGCAGCCTGCCGGCAACTCCCGGTCAGGTGGTGGAACTGGAACTCGTCCGCTACCCGACGGCGACGTCAGTCGGCAGCGGACGAATTGTGGCGGTGCTGGGCGATCAGGAGGATCCGGCGGTTGATATCGAGACGGTGATCCGCAGCCATGGGCTGCCGCAGTTTTTTTCGCCTGAAGCGCTGGCCGAGGCGGAAGCGGTTGCCGAGGTGGTTTCGACCGATGAGATAGCCAGACGGATCGACCTTCGTGATCTGCCGTTGATGACCATCGATGGTGAAACGGCCAAAGATTTTGATGATGCCGTGGCATTGCGGAAAGAAGGGAAGGGGAATTTTCGGCTCTGGGGTATCGCCGATGTTGCTCACTATGTTGCTGAAGGGGGAGCGCTCGATCTGGCGGCCCGGGAGCGGGGCACCAGCGTTTATTTCCCCGGGTATTGCCTGCCGATGTTGCCGGAGCGGTTGAGCAACGGTCTCTGTTCGCTCAATCCGGAGGCGGACCGCTTGGTCATGGTTGCCGAGATGCTGTTCAATCATGAAGGGCAGCGATTGAATGAAAAGTTCTATCCGGCGGTCATCTGCAGCCGTGCTCGACTGACCTATACCGAGGTTGCTGCAGCTCTGGACAGCTCCGCGTGCGGGTCGTTGTCGGCTGAGGTTGCAGCACAATTGCCGCCGATGGCTGAGCTGGCTGAAGTGCTTGGAGAAATGCGCAGAAAACGGGGCAGCCTGGAGCTGGATGTTCCCGATCTGGAGATCATTCTGGATCCAGCCGGGCGACCGGTTAACGTAGTGAAGACCGAGCGGACCATCGCCCATCGCCTGATCGAGGAGTTCATGCTGGCGGCGAATGAGGCGGTTGCCGCTTTCCTGCAACAGCGAAACTTTTCGTTTCTTTACCGTATCCACGAACCCCCTGATTTTGACAAGTCAGGATTTTCAACAGTTGGCGGCAGAATGTGGTGTCGGTCTGCTGTTGGGTAAAAATCTGCAGCAGGGATTGCAGCGATTGCTCGATGACGTCGCTGATCGGCCTGAAGCTCGGCTGCTGAATCAACAACTCCTGCGCAGCTTACAACGGGCACGTTACTCTCCGGAAAATAAAGGGCATTTCGGCCTGGCCGCAGAATGCTACTGCCATTTTACCTCGCCGATCCGGCGCTACCCTGATCTGAGTGTTCATCGGGTTCTGAAAAAGGCTCTGCATGACGGACCCCGGACAGCACATCCCCCCAGTGCTGCGTTGCAGACACTGGGACAGGATTGTTCTGACAAGGAACGGCGGGCGATGGCCGCAGAACGGGATCTGCTGGAGTTGCGGCGCTGTCAGTTGATGCAGCAGCGGCTCGGGGAACAGTTCTCCGGGACCATCTCCTCGGTAACGGAGTTCGGTTTTTTTGTTGAGCTGGACTCTTTATACATTGAGGGGCTGGTCCATGTTCGCAGCCTCGCGGGGGATTATTATTCCTACGACCCGACCCGTCACGTTCTGGTTGGTGAACGCCGCCGGATCACCTATCGGGTCGGGATGCGGGTACGAGTCCGGGTGGAGCGGGTTGAACTCTGGCGTCGCCGGCTTGATTTTGCCCTTGTCGAAAGCCGTTGATAATCTTAGTATTCAATTGCTATTCACCGAAGTTGTTACCGTCAGGTATGTTAAGCGAATGAAAATATTAACCGGATTCAGGTCTGCAGATCCTCCCATCGGCCCCTGTGTGGTCACACTTGGCAACTTTGATGGTGTGCATCTCGGTCATCGAGCGCTGTTGCGGCGCCTGGTCAGTAAGGCACGTCAACTGCAGTGTCAGTCGGCGGTCTATACCTTTGATCCGCACCCGCTCAAACTATTATGCCCGGACAAAGCACCGTTGCTGTTGAATACCCCGGCGGAAAAGCAGCGCCTGATTGCCGCCTCGCATGTCGATCTGTTGATCGAGGCACTTTTTACCCGGCAGCTGGCCAGCCTTTCACCCGAACAGTTTGTTGATGAGGTGCTGATCGGAATGTTACAGGCGCGTGGTCTGGTGATCGGTTATGACTATGCTTTTGGTAAGGGGCGTTGCGGGAATGCTGATTTCTTGAAGTCTTATTGTGCCGCCAAAGGAATTCCGGTTGATGTGCTGCAACCGGTCGGCGCCGATGGACAGCCGTACAGCTCTACGCGGATCAGGCAGATGCTTGCGGCCGGGAAGGTTGCGGAGGTTGTTCCGTTGCTTGGTCGACATTTTAATCTCGAGGGTGAAGTTGTTGCCGGCACTCAGCGCGGCCGTAAAATCGGGTTTCCGACGGCCAACCTGAAAACAGAAAAGGAGCAACTTCCGGCACCGGGGGTTTATGCCGTAAAGGTCCGCCACAACCTGCAGGAATACCAGGGAGTGGTCAACCTTGGCCGACGGCCGACTTTCGATAACGGGAAATCGACCATTGAGGTCCACTTGATCGATTTTTCCGGCCAACTTTATGGTCAGAAGATCCGTCTCTATTTTGTTGAACGTCTGCGTG
>JAADGW010000008.1 GCA_013152145.1 Deltaproteobacteria bacterium | reverse complement strand
AATTCTTTCAGTTCACTCAACAGGTTCATCGCCTCAAGCGGGGTCATGCTGCTTAAGTCCGCGGCCTCCAGATGAGTGCGGATAATGCTGTCCGGATCGACATTGAACAGCGACAGCTGTGATGACGGCTGTTTCTTCGGTTGATTTCTGCTTTCACCCAGGCGCGGTTCGCCGGAACGACCGAACTCACCCGCTTCAAGGTTATGCAGGATCTCTTTTGCCCGGCGGATGACGACGTCGGGTAAACCGGCCAGCCGACCAACCTGAATACCGTACGAACGACTGGCGCCGCCGGAAACAATTTTCCGTAAAAAAATGATCTGGTCGTTCCATTCTTTTACCGCGATGTTGTAATTTTTTATCCGTTCACGCGTCAAGGCCAGATCGGTCAATTCGTGATAGTGCGTCGCAAACAGAGTCTTGGCCGCGACCTCCCGGTTGTCGTGCAAGTACTCGGCAACCGCCCAGGCGATACTGACACCGTCAAACGTCGAGGTCCCCCGGCCGATCTCATCGAGAATCAATAGACTGCGAGCCGTGGCATGGCGAAGAATGTTGGCGGTCTCGTTCATCTCCACCATGAAAGTCGACTCACCTTTGGCCAGATTATCACTTGCGCCGACCCGAGTAAAGATACGGTCCACGACGCCGATCCGGGCTTTTTCCGCCGGCACAAAACTGCCAATCTGGGCCATCAGGGTAATCAGGGCCACCTGACGCATAAAGGTTGATTTACCGGCCATGTTCGGACCGGTAATAATCAACAACTGGTTTTTCTCATTATCCAGCTCGACGTCGTTGGGGACAAATGCCTCTTTCAGCGCCATCCCTTCAACCACCGGGTGGCGACCGGCTTCAATCTTGATGATTCCGGAATCATCAATCTCCGGGCGGTTGTAGTTACGATCGTGGGCCAGATCAGCGAGCGCCAGCAAAGAATCGAGAACGGCAAGGGCATCGGCACTCTGTTGAATCCGCCGGCCTTCTGCGGAGGTCAGCAGGCGGACCTGCTGAAACAGGTCATATTCCAGTTCGACCAGGCGTTCCTCGGCTCCCAGCACCCTGGCTTCATAGACTTTGAGTTTAGGCGTAATGAAGCGTTCGGCATTACTCAAGGTCTGTTTGCGTTGATAATCCTCCGGGATGCGGTCCAGGTTGCGATTGGTAATTTCGATAAAATAACCGAAGACTTTGTTGTACTTCACCTTCAGGGAGGGGATTCCGGTCCGTTCACGCTCTTCTTTTTCCAGACCGGCGATCCCGCCCTTTCCCTCTCGACTGACAGTCCGTAATTCATCCAGTTCTGCATTATAGCCATCGCGAATCAGCCCGCCATCACGCAAAACAAAAGGCGGATCATCGACAATCGCCCGGTCAAGCAATTCAAGCAGATCGGGTAACAGGTCGAGTTGATTGCGTAACTGCTGCAGGTAATCGCTCTGGAACGGGCTGAGAAGATCATCGATCCGCGGCAGCCGGCCGATGGAAGCGCGCAGTGCAGCCAGGTCCTTGGCATTGGCGCTGGCCATGGCGATTTTACTGTTCAGTCGTTCAAGATCATAGACACCGTCGAGGGCCTCAATAATTTCGATCCGCACCAGGCTTTCATCAACCAGTTCGGCGACGGCATTCTGACGTTGCAGAATCTGCTCTTGGTCGATCAACGGATAGTGGATCCAGTGCCGCAGGGTGCGTCCGCCCATCGCGGTGACGGTGCGGTCCAGAACCCCGAGCAGAGAGCCGCGTTTTTTGCCTTCCTGCAACGTGGCGGTCAACTCCAGGTTCCGCCGGGTCGCATCATCCAGCACCATGAAATGGCGGGTATGGTAGGTCTGCAAGGGTCGGATATGTCGCAGCTCATCCTTCTGCGTCTGCTGCAGGTAATACAGAACCGCCGACGCGGCCTGCTGCGCAACCGGAATATCCTGACAGCCGAACGATTGCAGGCCGGACACACCGAAAAAGGTACAGAGCTGCTCGGCAGCATAGTCGGTTTCGAAAACCCAGTCCGGCAAAAGGTTGACCATCATTCCGTCGATAACTGCCGACAGTTTTTCCTGTAGCTGTGCTCCGGATTCAGAATCGGCAAACAGCAATTCCCGCGGCCGCAAAGAGCCGAGTTCACTTTCGACCTGCTCAATCCCATCGACCTGAGTCACCCGGAACTCCCCGGTGGTGATATCGACGTGAGAGATCCCGTAGGAGTCCTCGTCCACCGCGATCGCCAGCAGGTAGTTATTCTCTTTCGGTTCCAACGTATCAGTGTCGGTGACCAGTCCGGGCGTCACCACCCGGACGACCTCCCGTTTAACAATCCCCTTGGCGGTTTTCGGATCTTCAACCTGTTCACAAATCGCAACCTTATGTCCATTTGCGACCAGTTTTGCAATGTAACCCTGACTGCTGTGGTAAGGGATGCCGCACAGCGGGACGGCATCTTCGTCCCCTTTGTTGCGCGAGGTCAGGGTAATCCCGAGCACCCGCGAAGCAAGAACCGCATCTTCCATAAACATTTCATAAAAATCGCCCAGCCGAAAGAACAGAACCGCATCCTGGTAACAGGCTTTTATTTCCAGATATTGACGCATGAGAGGTGTTGCTGAAGGCATTCTATCTTCCTATTATTACTGTATATTTACGATAAATACCGGTCTGCTTTGAGCAGCGATGCAAAGCGTAGTATCCTAACAAAGCACCTGTCGGAAGTAAACAGATGATCGTTCCATGTGCGGTCGTCAGCTTGACCATCGGGAGTCGGGATGCTAAGTATCCTGCATTTGTTGCGACAACGATTCAACAAGGGGTTCCATTCTATAAATGCCAGACACAGACGAAAACGTGGAATTAACCGTCCTGCACAATAAAGCCAGTTTTCAGATTGACGGGCTCAGCAGTGAGATCCATGCGGACAAGCTCTGTACCGCGCTCTTGAAGGAATTCCACCGGTACCTGCTGCATGAACGCAAACTTGACCCGCTGGATGCCGGTTCACAAGCGGTCGGTGCTGATTATTTTTTGCGCGAATTCATGATCGGCCACCGCCGGGAAAATATCTATAACGGCAGCGCTGAGCAGGCCCGAAAATTTGCCGGGCACTGGTATATTATCACAACCCTTGAGCCGAATATAAAGGAGTTGGCGGCCATTCTCAAAGGGACGGCCAGCTTCTATCAGTATTGTGCAGAATATAAGCTTGTCGGCGCAGAACGGCGGCACAGATTGAACAGGCTTGTGGCCAATTGGATTACTTCAGGCAGCGGATTGAAGACTTTTACTCAATTACCGGCGCTGCTTTCAGCCCTTGGAAAAATGCATGTCCTCTCGATTGAGACAAGGCCTTGATACTTCCGAAAAACCCTAAAATTCGCGCGGCTGTTCTCTCCATAACCACTGCTTTCAGCCTGGCCGTAGTCAAACTCTTTATCGCCATAACCAGCGGTTCAATGGCAGTCATGGCCTCCGCGGTCGACTCTCTGCTCGACATTCTCATGTCCGGCGTCAACCTGATGGCAATCCGTCATGCGGAACAACCGCCGGATCAGAGTCATCCGTTTGGACATGGTAAATTCGAAACCCTTGCGACCCTTTTCCAGGCACTGGTTATCAGCGGCATCGGCGGCTGGATTATCTATGCCGCGACCAATCGGCTGGCACAGGGGAAAGGGTTGGAAAATCTTGATCAGGGGATCGGGATCCTGGCCTTCAGTGCCGTCGTCTCCTGGTTTATCGCCGGGTACCTGAGGAAAACCGCCCGGCAAACAGACTCCTCGGCCCTGGAAGCTGACAGCCTGCATTTCCGTATGGACATTTACAGCAACCTCGCCCTGATGACCGGCTTGCTGCTGATCCGCTGGCTGGGCATTGTCTGGCTTGATTCAGCGTTGTCCATCCTGGTAGCCTCATACATCCTGCATGAAGCCCTGCGGCTGATCAAGCGCGGCATGACGGATATGCTCGACCATGAACTTCCCGATGAAATCAAACAACAGGTCCACGAGTTGATTCGTTCGCACGAAGGTCCCCTCAACGGCTATCACGGCCTGAGAACGAGGCGCGCCGGATCCCTGAAAATTATGGACTTCCACTTGGAAATCTGTAAGGAAATGACCGTCAACGAGGCGCACAAAATTGCCGACAGCCTGGAAAAAAGAATCGAGAGGAATATCCCCGGTGCCGATGTTATCATCCACATCGAACCTTGCAGCAGAGAACTGTGTCCGGGAAGATCGACCTGTGAACTGTCGAGAACACGTTTCAAAAACAAAAAAACCCCCGAAACCCATTGAAGGTTTTTCGTGACTGTTCAGCCAGACGGCCTCGGGGTACCCATCGCGTTGCTGAACAGTTTTACGGCTTTCCATATTTCAGGTAAGTTTCTCTCCGTAAATCAGTCGGTTTCTTTGAACTGATTCAGTTGATTGATAACCAGGCGACTCTGTTCACTGCGCGCATCCATTTCGTTGAAAATCTGCTCCGCCATATCAGCGACCGACTCAACCGCTGCTTCGATATCGCGACTGTTCTGCCGCTGCTGAATAGCAACATGGGCCATTTCGTCGGCCATCTCCCGAATATCTTCAATCGAACGGACAATACCGTGAGTCCCCTGGGCCTGTTCATGCGAAGCGGTTGAAACCTGTTCGGTCATCTCACCCAACTCCTCAATCGATTGGGTGACAAATTCTGCTGATCGGGAAACTTCACGAGTCGCATGACGGATACTCAACGCCATATCTTTTGCCGCTGTCGCGCTGGCAAGAATCTGACTGAGGGAGGCATCGGTCTTCCCCCCCAAGGCCCCTCCCTGACCCACCAATGATTCGACATTGCGCACCTGGGAAACCGCATCAGCAGTATCTTTGTGCATATCTCGAATTATCTGGGCAATCGCTGCTGAGGAAAAAGCAGTTTTTTGCGACAGCCCACGTATTTCCTCCGCAACCACCGCAAATGAATGCCCCTGTTCTCCTGCCTGTGCAGCAATAATCGCAGCATTCAAAGCCAACAAATTGGTTTTCTGGGCAATTTCAGTGATAACCGTCGTGATGGTACTGATTTCTTCGCCGCGCAGCGATAACTGATCGATGCTTTTTGCAGCACGGGTGACACCTTGAGCGATTCCATCAAGCCCGACCAGGGTTTTTTGAACGGACGCCACCCCACCTTCAGCATTTTCCAGGACCTGTTCCGACATTTTGTGCGAACTGACACTGTTATCATCAACCTCTTTGATGGTTGCAGCGATCTCTGTCATTGCCGAAATCGACTTATCCATAAACTCGGACAGTTGATTAATGTTGCTGCCGACCTCATCGATGGAGGCTGAAATTTGCGTTGATGCAGATTGGGTTTCGTTGACCGCATCACGGACAACATCAGCAGAGTTGGCAATATCGGCCACCAGTTTGATCGTCGAAGTAGAAGACCGTTTCAAGGTTTTCAGCAGAATCTGATAGTCCTGACGATACTGCATTAACTGGGCAAAGGTTCGCTCCAGTTCTTTTGCCAGGCTCTCAACGGCACTGAACAGGCGCAATCGGATGATGCTGGCGGACAATTGTGTGGCAAAAAGTTTCAGAGTGTCGGTATCATCCTCCTCCAGCGGTCGATCGGTCTGTTTATTATCGACAGCCAGGACCATTTCGACAATGCCGTCAACGATAACCGGACAAACCAGAAAGCTCTTTGAGCGAAGTGCGGCAATTCCATCGCAGGGGGGTCTGAGCCTGAAATCGAGGGGCATCAGGTTGATATCATCAACCAGGTAGTCTCGCTGTTCGGTAACTGCTTTATAAAGGACACCGGCCCGGCTGTCGAGAGGCAAGGAGGCCGAAACGCTGGAGGTACATTTTTCCCCCATACTGACCAACATGCGCAACTCACCCTGTTCGTGATCAACCTGCAGGATATTAACCCGGTCAAAATCGATAACGTCAAACAGCCCGTGTCCGGTCAAAGCGACCAGTTCTTCCATATCCATGGTTTTTTGAATGCGCGCACTGATGGTGTGAAAGTTTGTGATCCGGCTGTTCAGTTCACGATACTTTCTTTCGAACTCTTCTTTCTGCCGGGCAACGGTTGAATTCATTTCGTTCAATCGTCTCGCCCGCAGATAAATCTGCTCAGCAGACCGACCGATAAAATAACCGAAAGTCCCGAGAACAACGGCAGTTCCACCCCCCATGTAGGTAAACAGAGCAAGATGCTCATTGTTCACCAGAATGTTCCCGATGGTCTGATCCCAGACCGGCAGCTGAGCATTGTAGAAAAGCACCAGCCGCACCAATATCCAACCGATCGGAGCAGAAACCCCTAACAGAAATCCAACCAGAGCATAAAGGATACTGCGATCAAGAGAACCCGATTTCTCGTGCATTGCAGCGGCATTGTCCTCTTCTATCAGAGAGAAGATACTTTTCATCGAAATCCCTGTGCGTTATATTCTTCAACGTTATAGTCAACGGCCGACCATGATGCCGAGGGACTCTGCAGTCCCCACCAGTTCACCGCCGGGGTCGACGAGATTCAATTGCGAAACCGCTTTGGCGATCTCCACATCGATAACCTGCCTGCCCCGTAAAGCGACCATCCGGCCGAACGATTTTCGCGCGATCAGTTCGACAGCTTTGACACCAAACCGGGATGCCAGAATTCGATCGAACGGCTCCGGCGAGCCGCCGCGTTGCAGATGCCCGAGGATGACCACCCGAATTTCCATATCGAGACAGCCATCAAGCTGCCGGGCGACCTCGTGGCCGACCCCGCCCAGCCGTTCAACCCCCAGATTTTCAGCGGCAGTCTGCTGAACAACTTTCTTCCCCGCATAAGCGGTTGCGCCCTCGGCGACAACGACGATGGAAAAACGGCTGCCCCGCCGCCGGCGATTCTCTATCGCCTCGCAGAGCCGGTCAACCCGGTAGGGAATTTCCGGAATCAGGATCGCATCGGCCGAACCGGCAATTCCCGATTCCAACGCAATCCAGCCCGCATCGCGACCCATAACCTCGACAATCATAACCCGATGATGACTTTCCGCTGTCGAATGAAGACGATCAAGGGCTTCCGTCACGGTTGCAACCGCAGTCCGATAACCGAAAGTGACATCTGTTGCGCGCAGATCGTTATCAATGGTTTTCGGAATGCCGACCACCGGCAAACCCTTTTCGTACAACCCCTGGGCAATTTTCAGGGTGCCGTCCCCGCCGACAGCAATCAGGACCTCCGCCCCAAGCTCCTTGAACGCATCAAGAACCTTGTCAGAGACATCGTGCAGCTCAGGTACACCATTAACTATCTGAGGATAACTGAAGGGATTACCACGATTGCTTGTCCCCAGGATTGTGCCGCCACGCGGCAGAATACCACGCACGGAATCGAGCCCCAGTTCCCGCCAACGAACTTTATCGAGCAACCCCTCGAAGCCATCCTCAATTCCTAACACGCGCCAGCCGTGACAATTGACAGCCGTTCGAACAACGGCACGGATGACTGCATTCAACCCAGGGCAATCTCCGCCACCGGTGAGTATCGCGATCGTTTTTTTCATACGGCTCCTCGTCATATTTATTCGGGGTTGATTTCCGACTTGTCAGTTGCAATCACCAGCTGGCCGAAACCTGCTGCCCTGGCCAGATCCATCATCTGAATCACCTTTCCATGCAGAACCTTTTTATCCGCCATCAACAAAAATATCATCTGTTTCGCCGCCGGGCCGAAATCTGCCAATTTTTCGGTTAAGACCGACAGTGAAATCGGTTGACGTTTGAAATAGATCTCGCCCTCGGCCGTCAGGTAAATCCGGATTTCCTGCTTGTCCTGTCTAAGCGGTTGTGCAGAGGAGTCGGGAAGATCAATCATCAGCCCCGGGTTCTCGATAAAAGTAGTTGAAATCATAAAAAATATCAGTAGCAGAAAGACAACATCGATCATTGGCGTCAGGTCGATGTGCGGCGCCTCAACTGAACGTCGTCGAAAACCCACCGATTATCCCTCCACAAGATCCACAATCTGCATGGTTGACTCTTCCAGTTCGAGGATCAGTTGATCGGCCCGGCTGGTCAAATAACGATGAATCAGTATCATCGGCACGGCTACGGACAAGCCGGCCGCAGTGGAGATAAGGGCCTCCGAGATACCGCCACCGAGGGTCATCGGCGTTCCGCCACCGGCTGTGGCGATAACATTGAACGCTTCAATCATCCCCAGTACGGTCCCGAGCAAACCGAGCAGCGGGGCAATGTTGGCAAGTGTTCCAAGCAGCCCGAGATAGCGTTGCAGAGCGACCGACTCGCGCTCACCGACTTCTTCTGCCAGGAGTTTAATCTTCGAACGTTCCGACCCCTTACTTTTCAACACAACCAGAAGAATTTTGGCTAAAGATGTATTCTCCAGTTCGCAGAAAGAGATTGCTTCAGCAGTTTTCCCGGCGTTGAGAAGGGTCGTCAGCTCCACAATCAAAGGCTTGATACCTTTGCGATTATTCAAAAAAGTCTGGATACGTTCGAGAAAAATGGCCCAACCGATCACCGAGCAGATCAGGATCGGATACATCAAGGGCCCACCTTTTAGAAAAATTTCAATCATTTCGATCAATTCCCGAGATTATCAGAATATTCTAAAAAAGATACCATAAAGATGAAAGCACACCAAGGATGAATCCGGCCAGCGGAGGAGATTATCTCACCACGGAACTGCTCAGCCAGATGGTCTCGCGTTACTGAAATAGTTACGTATTTTTATCACAACAGCCTGCTTGATATCCGTCGGCTTGGCTGCTTTTCGCCACAATGTGTCGATTTCCGCTCATCTGTCAGCCAATTTAATTAACATACTCCACAGACATTCGGTCCAACTACCTGTAAACAGGGAAATTATTATTTTGTTGTTTTTTGGCATCAGCATTGCGTCACCAACAAAAACGGCTATATTCTGATGGGGTGAGGAATCTAGTTGACTTTTTTTTAGCATAACTATAATTTTTTAGTTTAAATATATTTCTTTACCGCAGCAGTAACTACTGCCGAAGGAGGACTTCCCTCACGCACCATCACTTCCTGAGTCTCGGGAAACAATTCTCTTAACAGGAGGAAACACTCTCATGTCCAACCGTCAAGAAGCCCTTGAGTACCACAGCAGGGGGCGAAAAGGTAAAATTGAGGTTATTACCACCAAACCCTGTGCAACCAGTCGCGATCTGGCACTTGCCTACAGTCCCGGCGTTGCTGAGCCCTGCCTCGATATCGAAAAAAATCCCGATGACGCATATCAATATACCGCCAAAGGCAATCTGGTTGCCGTTGTCAGCAACGGAACCGCGGTTCTCGGCCTTGGTGATATCGGTGCTCTCGCCGGCAAGCCGGTGATGGAGGGTAAAGGGGTTCTGTTTAAAACCTTTGCCGATGTCGATGTTTTTGATATCGAACTGGATACCAGAGACTCGGATGAGCTCATCCGCACGGTCAAACTTCTGGAGCCGACTTTCGGTGGTATCAACCTCGAAGACATCAAAGGACCGGAATGTTTTTACATTGAAGAAGAACTTAAAAAAATCATGAACATCCCGGTGTTCCACGATGACCAGCACGGCACCGCGATTATTGCTGCCGCCGGGATGAAAAATGCCTTGGAACTTGTCGGAAAATCCTTCGAGACGTCCAAAATGGTGGTCAACGGCGCCGGGGCTGCCGGAATCGCCTGTGCCAACCTCGCCATCACCCTTGGCATCAGGCAAGAAAATCTTATTCTGTGCGATACCAAGGGAGTGATTTACCAGGGTCGCAGCGAAGGGATGAACGAATATAAAAAACGCCTGGCCAGCGACACCAAGGCCAGGACTCTCGCGGAAGCGGTTGAAGGTGCCGACATTTTCTTCGGTGTCTCCGCCAAGGGTGCGCTGTCCCAGGAAATGGTTAAATCGATGGCTCCCGATCCGATCATCTTTGCGATGGCCAACCCCGACCCGGAAATTACCCCGCCCGATGCAAAAGCAGTGCGCCCTGACGCGATCGTCGGGACCGGTCGCAGCGACTATCCGAACCAGGTAAATAATGTTCTCTGCTTCCCCTTCCTCTTCCGTGGAGCACTCGACGTTCATGCCAGTGCCATAAACGAAGAGATGAAAGCGGCAGCCGTCAAGGCCCTTGCCGACCTGGCCAAACTTGATGTGCCGGATTCAGTGCGTAAAGCATATGGCGGAGAAGATTGTAAATTCGGCCGCGAATACATCATTCCAAAGCCTTTTGACCCCCGCGTTCTGCTGCACGTTGCCCCGGCCGTCGCGCAGGCCGCCATGGATTCCGGTGTTGCCCGCAAACCGATTCAGGATATGGACAAGTACATTGAGCGCCTTGAAGCGATGCAGGGACCGTCGAAAGAGATCATGCGAACCATGATCAACAAAGCCAAGGCGGATCCCAAGCGGGTTGTCTTTCCCGAGGGAGATAACGAAAAAATCCTGCGGGCGGCACAGATTCTGGTTGACGAGGGGATCGCCGAACCGATCCTCATCGGCGAGGTCGACGAAATCCGTCAAAAAATCACCGAATTGAAACTTGACCTCACCGACGTGGAGATCATCGACCCGAATACGTTCGAAGATCGCGGTAAATATATTGACAAACTGTTTGCCATGCGGCAGCGCAAAGGAATCACGCGGGCAGAAGGTAAACGTAAGATCAAGAAAAACCGGAATTATTTCGGTGCAATGATGGTTCATATGGGGGATGCCGACACGCTTCTTTCCGGCATCGAGCATCACTACCCGGAGACCATCCGTCCTTCTCTTGAGATTATCGGCAAAAAAGATGGCCTTTCGCGTGTCCACGGGACCTACATGATGGTTACGAAGAAAAAAGTTGTCTTCTTCGCCGATACGACGGTCAATATAGATCCGACCGCAGAAGAAATGGCGGAAACCGCAGTCCTGACGGCGGAAAAGGCTAAACATTTTAATGTTGAACCGAAGGTGGCCATGCTCTCTTTCTCCAACTTCGGCAGTTCCGGCCATCCGCTCTGCCAAAAGGTCAAGAAAGCCACAGCCCTGGTCAAGCAGCAGGCTCCTGAGTTGACCATTGACGGTGAAGTTCAGGCCAACGTTGCCCTCGATCCCGAGTTGACGGCAGTACAGTACCCCTTCTCACAGATCAAAGGTGATGCCAACGTGTTCATCTTTCCCGATCTGAACTCGGGCAACATCAGCTACAAACTGCTCAACAAACTGGGCGGTGCCGAGGCGATCGGTCCGATTTTGATGGGAATGAAGAAGCCGGTGCATGTCCTGCAGCGTGGCGATGACGTTGCTGACATCATCAACATGGCCGCCGTTGCCGTTGTCGATGCCCAGGAGGCTTCCGAAAACTAAGCGACGTCAATCAATGTCCCCCCAAAAGGGAGTCCCCGATCCGGGGACTCCCTTTTTTTCTGCCGTTGTCGACTTCCCATCGAACAAGCTTCCTGATAAGATGCCGCTCCGTAACGAATTTATTAAGGAGAACCGATGAAATACTGTAGTACCCGTGGCAAAGTTCAGGGACTGAAATTTACCGATGCGGTGATGATGGGGCTGGCAGATGATGGTGGGCTGTTGTTGCCGGAAGAGATCCCGACATTTTCCAAAGAAGAGCTGTCGGCACTCCGTCAACTCTCCTACCCGGAACTGGCCTTCCGGGTTCTTTCCCGATACATCGACGATATCCCGGCTGATGACCTGAAGGAACTGATTGACCGCTCCTACGCCGGTTTTGATCATCCCGAGACAACCCCGCTGGTAAAGCAGGATGGGCTCTATATTCTTGAACTCTTTCATGGCCCGACCCTGGCTTTTAAAGATGTTGCCCTGCAGCTGCTCGGCAACCTGTTCGAATACCTGCTGGAGAAAACCGGGCGACGGATGAATATTATCGGCGCCACCAGCGGAGATACCGGCAGTGCGGCAATTTACGGTGTTCGCGGGCGCAAAAATATCAATATTTTCATTCTGCATCCAAAGGGTCGCGTCTCGCCGATTCAGGAATTGCAGATGACCACCGTCACCGACGACAATGTCTTCAACCTGGCAGTGGAAGGAACTTTCGATGATGCCCAGTCGATCGTCAAAGAAATTTTCGGCGACCTTGACTACAAAGAGCAACACGCCCTCGGCGCAGTAAATTCCATTAACTGGGCCCGGGTTCTGGCACAGGTCGTCTACTATTTTTACGCCTGGGCACGGATCAGCGAAGAGACCGGCAGCGAAGAGCTGGACGTATCGGTCCCGACCGGAAATTTTGGTGATATTTTTGCCGGCTATATCGCCAGACAGATGGGTCTGCCGATCCACCAGCTGATTCTGGCGACCAATGCCAACAGTATCTTGAGCCGTTTCATCAACAACGGCGACTATTCCAGCGCCGCCGTTCACCAATCATTATCACCGTCGATGGATATCCAGGTTGCCAGCAACTTTGAGCGTTATCTTTATTATCTCTACCACAAGGACGCCGCTGCCGTCTGTGCCGCCATGGACAGGTTCAAACAGACGGGTCGACTGGAGTTTACCGCTGAACAGATCGCGACCGTTCAACAAACCTTTAGAGCCGCAACGATTGATGACGCTGAAACCCTGCTGACGATCGGTAATTTCTACAAAGAAACCGGCTATATCCTCGATCCGCACACCGCTGTCGGCGTGGCCGCCGGGAGAAAAATCCGCAGCGCGGATCAACCGCTGGTCTGCCTTGCGACAGCACATCCCGCCAAGTTCGGCGCAGCGGTCAAATCGGCAATCGGTCGGGAACCGGAGTTACCCGCAGCCCTTCATGGAATTGAAAAACGTCCAAAGCGGGTGACAACAATTGCCGCAGATACCGGACTGATAAAAGAATTTATCGACCACAATGCGATCTAATTAAAAATATCAACTCAGTAGAAAACAGAATACTTTCTGCTAATATTTAGCTCCCGACAACCGTTTGTCGGGAGCTTTTGTAACTATTCAGCAGCGCGATGGATGACCTCGCGCTGCCCCAAGGGCCGCATGAACCCATCCGTGGGGCTTGACTGTCGCCATCCGGGCGACAGACACCCTTGAAGTGGGCACCCCGAGGTCATCCGGCTGAATAGTTGCCGAGCTTTTTTGTTAACCGACTTGTTGACGGAGAGACCTTATGGATAAAATTTCGACCGATAAAGTAATCGACCTGATACAAAGTTACGGTTTGCCGCTGGTCTGGGCTGTTGTCATTTTTATTGTCGGACGCATTGTTGCCAGGACGGTATCAAACACTATCGGCAAAATGATGACCAAGGGGAATATCGACGAAACCCTGGTGAAGTTTGCCAAAAACGTGACCTACATTGCGCTGATGGCATTTGTTATCCTTGCGGCGCTCGACAAACTGGGCGTGGAAACAACATCTTTTGCCGCAATTATTGCCGCAGCCGGTCTGGCAATCGGCTTTTCGCTGCAAGGGGCACTCGGTAATTTTGCGGCCGGAGTCATGTTGATAACGTTCCGCCCGTTTAAGGTTGGTGATTTCGTAGAAGCCGGTGGTATTTCGGGGGTTGTCGAAGAAATCCAGATTTTCAGTTCAAAATTCAAATCGGGTGACAATAGGGAGATTATTGTCCCGAACAGTCAGATTATCGCCGGAACCATCACCAATTATTCCGCCAAAGAAACCCGCCGAATTGATCTGGTGATCGGTGTTGGCTATAACGATGATCTGAAAAAAGTCCGCTCGGTCCTTGAAGCTATTCTCAACCAGGAAGAACGTGTTCTACCTGAACCCGAGCCAACCATCGGGCTGCTTGAACTTGGTGACAGCAGTGTCAACTTTGCTGTTCGTCCCTGGGTTAAAACTGCTGATTACGGGTCAACCCGGTTCGCCCTGCAAGAAGAGATCAAGCTGCGATTCGACGATGAAGGTATATCGATTCCATTTCCGCAGCGGGACCTGCATATTTTTAACGAAGCAGCGGCCTGAAATCAGGTTCCGAATATTGCTGACAATATGGCGGCAATGTTTTTCCGTTTAATTAATGCATACAGTATACAAAATAAATTACCATTCCCTACCTTTTTGATCTGTTACACAGGCATAAAATTATTATATAAACAAGAAGTTACCAATAGCCGGAAAAAACTTGAATTAAGCCTTAAGCCTTGTTATAAACTGCACTCATACATGTTATTCAGGAGACCGTCAGGGAACTCTTTAACCTACCGGTGTCCATTTTTTCTTCAATATTTTACCTTGTCATGCCGTTGTCATGACCCCAATCTGCTTAAAAATCAGGAGGCAAAATGCAAAAGCAATCGGTAATTTTTCTGATCACCCTGCTGGGCATGGTTCTCAGCGGCCTGCTGTTGACCGCCGGCACTGCGTTTGCGCAGCCGACACTGACTGTCGATGATTGCATCAAATGTCACGAGAAACAACCACGTGAAATTGAAGAAGCAGGCGGTGCACACAAAGAACAGCTCAACTGCCAGGATTGTCACGCCGACCACCGCCCCGCCAGCAAAAACAATATTCCACAATGCAGTATGTGCCACGAGGGATCTGCACACTACGAGCTGAAAAACTGCCTGCGTTGCCACAACCCGCACCAACCATTACGTGTTGTTCTCACCGGTGAACTCAAAGCTGAGTGTCTGACCTGCCACACCGATCAGAATGAGCAGATGCTGGCCAATCCGAGTAAGCATGCCACCTTCGCTTGTAACTTCTGTCACGCAGACAAACACGGGGTCATCCCGGAGTGTGTTCAGTGTCACGAACCACATTCCGATAATATGACCCAGGCTGATTGCTCAACCTGTCACCAGGCACACCAGCCACTGGTTCTTGAATATGCCGACACGACGCCGAATATCCTCTGCGCCGCCTGTCATGAGCAGCCGTACAACCAGTTAATGGATACCAAAACCAAACACCATGAGAGAACCTGTGTTGAGTGTCACCAGAACAAGCACAAAACAATTCCTCAGTGCAGCGATTGCCATGGTCTGCCCCACGCAGAAGGCATTCATAAGAAATTCCCGGTCTGCGGCAGCTGTCACAATACCGCTCATGATCTGAATAATTTAAGTTCGAAATAACAAACACAGGACAAGCGAATGAGCAGTTACAAATATAATTCAATCAAAATACTGGTGTTCGTTGCCGTATTCCTGCTGAGCGCCGGGGCGGCTTTCGCCGCCCCGGCGCAACCGGTGGCCAAACGGAACTCACTGCCAACACAAGACGCAACACTTTATGCGACGAATCCGCAACCGTTGACCATTGCGCAATGCGGACAATGTCACCCGAATCGCTTTGCTGATCTGAAGCAATCGGGAGGCAAACACCAGTTTGACTGCCGGGAGTGCCATGAAGTTTTCCACGCCTACAATCCGCTGAAGAATAATTACGCGGAGATCATGCCGAAATGTGCCACATGCCACAACCCGCCACACGGCGCCAAGCATGTGGATTGTCTCAATTGTCATCAAAATCCACACACCCCACGACGGGTTCCGATGACCCGCATGCTGGCGGGGATATGCTCAGATTGCCACAAGACACAGGCTTCCGAGCTCAAACAATTTCCCAGCAAGCACACTAAACAAGCTTGCAGCAGCTGCCATTATGAACGCCACGGTTATATTCCAAGCTGCTCCGAGTGTCACGAACCACATTTTGCCGGACAGGACCAGGCAACCTGTCTGCAATGCCATCCAGTCCATCAGCCGCTGTCGATTCAACTGAGCACCGATGTTGACCTGAGAACCTGCAATGCTTGTCATCCGCAGGTCTATAGCAAGTGGAAAGGAACCAGAAGCAAACACGGCAAGGTCAGCTGTGCCAGGTGCCATACCAAACACGGCTTGGTTCCCAAGTGTACTGATTGTCACGTACCACCGAAATCTCATTCCAAGAAACTGCTGGAGATGTTTCCCAAGTGCCTGACCTGTCACTTGGACGTCCATGACCTTCCGGTCAAAAAGGACAGGAAGTAAATCCAAGGAGAGAAACACAGAAGGCCTCACCCGAAACGGTGGGGCCTTCTGTGTTAGTAAATCAATATTGTAACCATTCAGCCGGATGGCCTCGCGGGGTACCCACTTCAAGGGTGAGTGTCGCCTGGATGGCGGTAGTCAAGCCCCAAGGATGGGTTCATGCGGCCCTTGGAGTGGGCAGCGCGAGGTCAGCCCATCGCGTTGCTGAATAGTTACAAATCCGGCAGGCTGCCAGCCTGCCGGATTGTTATTGTGTCCGCACCTCCTGGAGAGAATCGTAGACATTCTGCAGGTGACTTATAATTGTATCGAGGTCGAATCGGTGCCAGTCCAGTCGAGCCGAGTACAGAGCAGCCCGAGCAGCGTCCAAAGAACGAGCCCGGGCAGTCCCTTTAACTGGAGGGAAAAGTTTCTCGGTGGTATCGAGAAGCGCCCTGCTCTCCCGTAGCAGAAGTAAAACCGCCCTGGCTTTTTGCGGAATGAAGGGGAAAATACCCATTTTTTCATTGTGGCAACGCCCGCACACAGCGACTACCGTATCGGGGGTCAGAACCTTGGTCGCCATTGAGCCATGGCAGGTGACACACTCCGGCCCCTTCCCCGTCGATTCCAATCTCTGATAATGCAGACTCTGGGCAAATTTATAAAATTCGGCACCGTGACATTTCCCGCAGGTTGATGGAATATTTTTATAGTAAATCGAACTTTGTGGGTTTGCGGAACCAAGGACGCCGGCATGAGCCGCCTGTTTCTCCATGGCCTGAGGATTGCCACCATGGCACTTATCGCAGGTCACACCGCGCGTCTGGTGTATCGAGCCCTTCCAGGCATGGGATTTCATCCCCACGAAGCTGCTGCCGAGGAGTTGCGAATGGCAATTAACACAAAAGTTTTCCTTTTTTTCACTCGTGGCTCCAGCAGTGGAAACAGAGAAAACCAGTGCACAGAACAAAACAAGAGAACAAATCCGAAAATAATCAAGTCTTGACATCGTTGCCTCACTCTCTTCTTCGATTGTAAAGGCGTAGCAGTGTGTAGCAAATTCCCCAGGCGACGAGAGGCACAAGGACTGTATAAAGCATCATTGTCCCCGGTTCAATGCGAAAAACGTCCAGATAACCGGATATGGCCGTCATCCCCAAAAAAACGCCGCCGCCGATGCCTATTGAGGTCATGACGGGACGGTGAAGCGGATTCTCAACATAATTCAGCGGCTCTTTCACCCGGTCAAGAAATGGGATCACGGCGAGCAGGAGAAACAAAACGGCTGGAAAAATCACGCCGCCGATGGTTTCAGGGGTAATCTTGCCTCCAGCAATGGACAGCGACAGGTTGCCGGGGACCAGTTTCAAAAAACCGTAGATCGGGAGGAAATACCAGTCAGGCCGCATCACCGGGGTTCCCGGCGCCGGTGGGCCATATACTTCTATAGGATTCAAGGGGACATAGGTCGCCATCAGGCTCACCACGAACAGTAGAAAAAAGTAAAACGAGAGGCTGATGACAACCTGTTCCGGCCAGACGGGAATACCGATAAGTTTTTTGCCGCCGTGAGATTCCTTGCGGATTCTGTTGGCTGACGGCTCGGTGTGCTTCTGCTTCACCAGAATGAGCAGGTGAAGAGCGATGAGACCTACCAGCACGGCCGGGACCAGCATGACATGCAGGAAGAAAAAACGGGGGACGGTCCCATCAGAAGGAAACTCCCCGGAAAAGAGCAGCCGCGAAAGCCCGCCGCCAATCCACGGCACCGACTTGGACACATAGTAGGCGATCGAGGTGGCAGTGACGGAGAATTGGCTGTAGGGCAGAAGATACCCGGTAAAAGAGGCCCCCAGACTGGTGCCGAACAGGCCGAGCCCGACAAGCCAGTTGATTTCCCTCGGTTTGCGGTAGGCCGAAGTAAAGTATACACGCGCAAGGTGCGTGAGAATAGAAGCGATCATGATCATGGCCGACCAGTGGTGGATACGCCGGATGATCATTCCCATGGGGAGAAGATCTATCTTGACCACGCTGGCATAGGCGGCGGGAACCATGGAGCCGAAAAGCGAGACCATTTTCGTGGACGGCTCGTAAAGCAATCCGAGAAAAATTCCGGTCAGGACCAGTGTGACAAAAGAGAATAACGCCAGTTCTCCGAGAAGAAATGTGGGATGGGTCGGGAATGTCTTGGCCAGGAATTTATCCTTGAACTTTTTGAGTTCCAGTCTTTCATCAAGCCATCGAAAGATCATTTCAGTTACCTCCCCCCATCATACCTGCGGACCGATGGGACCGATAAAACCACTGGTAAAAAGGAGCACCCCGTCCTCGGCCACTTTGACGCCAACCTGGGCGAGGGGAATCGGGGCGGGACCGCCCAGGACTTTGGCCCCTCGGGTCGGATCGAAGATGCTGTTATGGCAGAAACATTCCGTAAATGAGGTGTCGGGAGATGTTTGGTTTTTCACCCAGGAAACCGTGCAGCCGAGATGGGTACAGATGGCGCTGTAGGCCACAAAGCCCTGATCCGTCAAATCAAGGCGGGTGGGAGGCTTGAAAGCCTTTTCTTTTAAGCGGATCAACTGGATGAGATTCGCCTGGTTCTGTGCTTTGCCGACGGGATAGGCCAACACGGCATCGCCGTCCTTCAATGCAGCGGCCCGCAGCGGTGTTCCCGCCTTCTCACCCTGGGCATACACCAGCCTGTCACCGAGGACAATGGTCGCTTCGTACCCACCCCCTTTTTTTTCGGGAGATAAAACTTTCAGCAATGCCAGAAGGGAGCCGAATGCCCCCGCGAGGGAACCAAGGAGGATTCCGAGGGTAATTCTTCTCCGGCTGATTGCTGTTTTCTCGCCCTTATTTCCAGAGGATTTTTCTACCATAACAGTTCCTCCTCCCGGTCTTCCGCCACCTCCCTGAAAACAAGAAAACATCTTGCGTAGAGGACAAGGGCCATGCCGGCGAACAAAAACTCAAAGGCCAGCAGGGTCCCCAGCAGGTAATTGCTCCCATGTCCCGATATCAGCAGCCAGGCAAAGACGCCCCCGAAACCGAGAAGCAGGAGGGAGAGAAGGATAACCAAGGCCATTAAGACCCCGGAGTAGGAGGGTTTCTTCTGTTGGAGGATCTCAAAACTCATACTATTCCCTCTTTTCCAATATCACGTAGACCAGACAGCCGAGGAGGAACAGAACAAAGACAGCACCAAAAGCCAAAAATCCGATCTGGTAGGGATCCAGATCCTCGGGGAAGGCCGGAACCAGCACCGGCCTGGAACCTTTTGTCTTCTCCCCGATGAGTTGTATCCGTATCCGGGAAAGTTTGTCCACCGTTGCTGCGGTAACACTCATGGGATCAATCTGAGAAAATCCGCTCGTATCCTTGTGACAAGAGTCACAAACCTCGGGGACCGCCGGGATGATATTGTTGTGGGCCTGATGACAGACGACACAGGAGGGACCATTCTTCCCGGCAACATAGGCCTTGCCCATAATACTGTCGGCGTATCGGGAAACGGACGCGGTGTGGCACTCTGCACACATGTCGAACAGTGCTTGTCCGGAAGGCTTGGCAATAAAACCAGAGTCTTTTGACATCGCCAGCGCTTGTTTCTCGGCAAGGGCCTGGCCGGAAAGTCGGGCCATGTCCCCCACATCAACCTCGGCATTCCCGCCATGGCAGAGATCGCAGGTGATGTCGTTCTGTTGATGAATCGAACCGCTCCATGCAGTAACGGGGTCGGCCAGTCTGCCACCAAGAGAGCTGTGACAGGTGACGCAGGCGTCGGCTCGTTGATCCGCACCGGCACTGACTCCATAACAGACAATGACAACGATCCAGAATACGCTGAACAGATATTTCATCCGGTCCATACCCCCTGCTCTCATTGCAAACAAGCCATATCAACCTCGAAATTCAGATTTAGTGAACTACTGCATCCTCCGCAGGCAACGAGCAGCATACCTCCGTCTCAAGGGGACCGCGGTCACATACCCCTTCGAAACTCTTCAGTGTCAAAAGGCCGCCTGCTGCATTTCAGAGTCACCATCTCGCGAAGAGTTGCTTCTTCGGCCAGAAAAACGTCTACCGCCCGTGGATCGAACTGGGTTCCAGACATCCGGAGGATCGCCGTTTTGGCTTCCTCGAAAGAGCCCCCCTTCCGGTAGGGACGGTCCGAGGTCATGGCATCCAAGGTATCGATCACGGCGAAAATCCGGGCGCCCCAGGGAATGGCCTCACCGACCAGACCCCGCGCATAGCCGGTGCCGTCAAAACGCTCTTGATGACACCGAACGATCTCGGCCGCCTCAGCCAGAAAGGGCAGTCGGGAAAGAATACTGTAGCCCTTCTCCGGGTGGCTGCGCATCACCGACCACTCGCTTTCTGAAAGCGGTCCCCGTTTCAGCAGAACCGCGTCGGGAACGCCGATCTTGCCGATGTCGTGCAGAAGCGCTCCCCAGTAAACCTGGTGCAGCATCTCCGGGTCAGCGGTGAAGTGCCGGGCCAAAACCAGGGTGTGACAGGCGACCCGCTTCGAGTGCTGGCTGGTTTTATGCTCACGCTCGTCCAGGGCTGCGACCAACGCCTCCGGTACAGCGAGGTGGGCCTCGTCAAGTGCCCGTTCCAAGGTTCTGAATTCTTCCTGTTTGAGGACACAGCCTTCGCAGCAGTAGGCTTTGCCCTGCCAGATAAAGCGGGGGTGATCGATTTTTCCGCCGCAGAAGCTGCAGGTGAGAATTGTGTCGTTCATCGGGAGTCCTTCCTTGATCGGCGAGCTCACTGAAACTCAGGTCCTCCTGGTGATCGTCAGCCCCCCAAACCGTTGTCTCTCACCTCCGACTTCGCCTCATTTATCCGAGGATAAACCTCTCTCCTTGTTTGATCAGGTCGGCCAGCCTGTCACGACTTCGGGCTTCGGCGTACAGACGCACGACCGGTTCGGTTCCCGATTTACGGAACAGCAGCCAGCTGCCGTCAGCAAACAGAAATTTATTCCCATCAATCCGGATAACTTTTGTGATTTCACGACCGCCGATCTGCTGCGGCGGGGTCTGCATTTTATCCGGCAGCGCAGCTTCCAGTTCCGGCGACAAACGGATATTGATCCGCCGGGTGTGGATTTCCCCGACGCGTGAGTAAAGATCGGCCAGCAGTTCGCGCAGACTGCGCTTTTCCACCGCAACCATCTCCGCCACCAACAGACAGGCGAGGATTCCATCCTTCTCCGGCACATGGCCGCGAATACTTAAACCGGCACTCTCTTCGCCACCGATCAGAATTTTGTCCGCACTGATATATTCACCGATATACTTGAAACCGACCGGAGTTTCAAACACCTCAACACCGTGATAGTCAGCGACAGCGTCGATCAACTGCGAGGTCGCAACACTGCGTGCAGCATTACCGCTCATCCCTTTACGGCGGATCATGTAATCAAACAGCAGCGCCAGAATATAGTTCGGCTCGATATAACTGCCGTCCGCATCAACGATTCCGAAGCGGTCGGCATCACCGTCGGTGGCAATCCCCAAAGCAATTGTCGCATCCTTTTTGATCAGTTCAATGAAGTCGGCAATGTGCGCTTCGGCCGGTTCTGGCGGTTCACCGCCGAAGTAGGGATCGAGATGATTGTTGATTTTGACGATCGGCACCCCGGCCTGTTCGAGAAGGGTATCCAGATAACCGCGTCCGGTGCCGTAGAGCGGGTTGACCGCTATTTTCATCCCGGATGCGGCAATTGCCGGAAAATCGATCAGCCCCTGCAAGGTTTCGAAATAGGCCTGACGGGGATCGATTTCCTCAAACAGGCCTTGTTCAGCTGCTGCTTCCTGAGACACCTCGCTAAAGACGGTCTCTCCCAGCATTTCATTGCTGCGTCGTTCGATATCGCCGGTCGTCTCCGGCAGCGCCGGGCCACCCCAGGCCGGAGAAAATTTGATCCCGTTGTAATTGTAGGGGTTATGGCTGGCGGTAAAATTGATCGCCCCGGCCGCCCTACGCCGAAGCAGTTCGTGGGCGATCACCGGGGTCGGCGTGTCGCGGCCGCAGAAGTAGCTCTTGATCCCGGCACCAGCGAGCACGCAAGCGGTTCTTCGCGCAAAATCGGCGCCCATAAAGCGCGTATCATAACCGATGACCAGCCCCTTGTCCGCCAGGCCTTCCGCGTGCAGATGGTCCGCAATCGCTTGAGTCACGACCCTGATATTGTCCAGCGTAAAATCTTCGCAGAGGATGCCGCGCCAGCCTGAGGTGCCGAACGTTATACGAGACATGAAAAACCCTCCTTAATAATTCAGCTTTAAAATGCAGTGAAACAAACTGAGATTAGAAATATAGCACACTAAAAAGAAAAATCGCTAAAAACCAGTGGAATTTTTGAGGTTTATTCGGGTCCATGTTCGGTGCCCGATAATTATCAATTCCAGCGACATACGGACAGTCTGCGGGAAGAATCCCGGCCGCAACCAATTCCGGGGTCAATATGGCACATTCCGGTTGAAGCTCCGAACGTTGTCGATAAATCCGGCAGCGCTTCGTCTCACCGTTCAGATACTGACAAGGCTTGTCGGTGTAATAAATCCGTCCGCGGCAATCGAGCTTTTCATAACAGCACCGACCGCAGTGCCGACAAAGGGCCTCCCATTCCGCGCTGCCCGGTTCCATGATGTTATCCGGCTGATTCATGCCCTCAGCTTACCCGCTGCCCCCCCGGCCGGTCAATCGATCTGAGGCAATAAAAAACCAAGAAAAATCGTTGACTCGTGAAATGAAATTCGCTATTAGTAGGCGTTCTGGATCTGAACCAAAGCATTAAGCTAGGAGGAATAGAATCATGCAGTGCCAAACCGTACTCGCCGGTACCGAGTGTACCTTCTGGAAAAAGACCGGTTGCAACGCCGCAGGCGGCAGCTGTCAGGTTATTGTTGAAGAATGTCAAGGCTGTGATCGTATCGCCAAAGGCTCTATTGGCGATGTCTGCACCTCTTACCCTGACCCCAAAGCTAAATGGATGAGTGGTCTGTGTAACTTCGCAACCCATAAGAAGATTGACCTCAAGGTTGATGATGTCCGGGTCAATCCGCTTAAAGCGGCCAAACGGGCTGCTGCCGGCAGATAATACGTCAGCGGGAACAGCTGTAAAAAAGGCCGTCGGTTATCCGACGGCCTTTTTTATGCGGAGGAAATCGCCATCAGGTTTCGTTCAGTTCCTGCATCATCGCCCGCTGCGACAGATCGCCGATAATTGCGATCATGTCGCCGGCCAGAAAAACAAAATCGGCCGGAGGATTGGGGATAAAGTC
>JAADGW010000064.1 GCA_013152145.1 Deltaproteobacteria bacterium | reverse complement strand
GGGGCGTAACCGGCGAGGACCATATAATCGATGCCCAGACGATCCGCTTCCCTTTCCTGTTCCCGGCTGTAGCTTTTATCGACCAGGTTTGCCGTTACCCCGCCGATATCGGACACCAGCTTGCCATACTCTTCGCCGGCCAGAGCCCCCATGAGACCAACCGTCATGCCGAGTAATGTTGAGCGTTGCATACCCTGAACGCTGTGACGGGCCGTCACATGACCGATCTCATGCCCGAGCACTGCCGCCAGCTGGGCCTCATCCTCTAAGTTGATCAGCAAGCCACGGGTAACGGCGATAAAACCGCCGGGCAAGGCAAAGGCGTTCGGGGACGAGTCGTTGACGACTTTAAAGGTATAATGCAAAGCAGGTCGATGGCTGCGCCGGGCAATCCGTTGTCCGACCCGATCGACATAAGCATTGATTGAGGCATCCGGGTAAATCCCGCCCATTGTCTGCAATGCCTGGTCGAAAGATTCTTTCCCCAGCTTCGCTTCCTGCTCGGGGGTCACGGACATTATCGCCAGTTCATTACGACCGGTCACCGGGTTGACGGCACAACCCGCCAGGATCGCGAAAAAAATCAGCAGACAGAGAGACCGGATCGGTTTTTTCATCCCACAACTCCAATATATATTTTCATCGGTGATAACGAGCCGAAATCACGATAAATAGGTTGCGAACATCCATGGCAGACACTATAAATGAACAATCCACGCTATGACAACGTTTCTCAAAAAATTACGGAGTATCGGATGCTATCAGATAAGGACGCATCAATCCTGCTGAACATTGCCCGCGAAGCAATCGTCAACTTTGTCAACGGGAAAGATTACCAACCACCACCCAGAGAGGAAAAATCCCTTAACGAACGCTCCGGGTGTTTTGTCACCATTAAACAACAGGGCCGGTTACGGGGCTGTATCGGTAATTTCCAGAGTGAAAGACCGCTGTTTCTGGAGGTCGCAGAAATAGCGGTGGCTTCGGCAACCAAAGACCCGCGTTTTCATCCCTTGGAAAAAGCCGAGCTGGACAGCTTTACGCTGGAAATTTCGATTCTTTCACCGCTGGAGAAGATTGACGATGTCGAACAGATTGAAGTCGGCACTCACGGGATCTACCTGGAAAAAAATTTCAGCCGCGGGGTCCTGCTGCCACAGGTCGCCACCGAATACGGCTGGGACCGGGCAACCTTTCTCCAGCAGACCTGTCTGAAAGCAGGTCTGCGCAGCAACGACTGGCAGGCAGCGGACACTGATATTTATATTTTCAGTGCTCAGATCATCAGAGAATCTGAGCTTGAGCAGTAAGACAGAAGGCGGTTAAATGACTGAAGTTTCAATAGAGCTGGTGCCACGCAATGAAGCATCGCTGAGAAAAGAATTACAGCTGATTCACGAGCAGTTCCCCACCATTGAACGAATCAACATCCCGGATATCCTCCGTTTTGGCATGCGCAGTTGGAGCGGTTGCGCGATTGCCGGAGAACTTTTTCCGAAAACTATTCCCCATCTGCGCGCCATCGACTTTGACCCGAACAAATCGATCCAGATCGATGCTGAGCTCTGCCGCCCGGAGATCGAGGCGGTGCTGGTCATCACCGGAGACCCCCCGCAGGATATGGCCCACAAGTGCTACCGTACCAGTTGTCTGGAAATGATCCGGCGTCTCAAACGCGAACTGCCGGACATCAAGGTTTACGCCGGCATGGATCCGTACCGTAACGGCATCAAAGAAGAGATCGACTACGTCCGCGCCAAGCGGGACGCCGGGGCCGAAGCCTTCTTTACTCAGCCCTTTTTTGACCTGCGACTGATGGAGATCTATCAGGGTTTCATGCAGGACTGCACGGTTTTCTGGGGCGTTTCCCCGGTGCTGACCGAGAACAGCCGGAACTACTGGGAAAACAAAAACAACGCAATATTCCCGCCCGACTTTAAACCGACCCTGGACTGGAACCGTAATTTCGCCAGACAGGCGCTGCAATTTGCCGAACAGCATAACGGCAATATCTACTTTATGCCGATCCGGACCAATATCGCCGCTTATCTGGCCGGGATTCTGTAACCGCCGGAGGCATATCCTCGTTGGGCGTGTTGCTAACGGCAGCGAACTCGGGAGGGGATACGAGACAAGTCGCGATGCCGACACGTTCAGTCGAGCGGATCAAACTTGTCCGCTGTCGCATAACAGAGCGGGCAGACCCAACCGTCCGGTAGATCATCAAAAGCAACCCCGGGAGAGACGTTATTTAACTCGTCCCCCTTTTCCGGGTCGTAAACGTAGCCGCAACAGCTACAGATATAACGCATCTGATATCTCCTTTTTAAACGGCAAAATACTTCGCTTGCGGATGATGAACAATGATCGCCGAGGTACTCATCTCCGGCACCATTTCGCAGGATTCCGTCAAACTGACTCCGATCTCTTCAGCTTTCAGCAATTCAAATAACGGCCGGTGAGCCTCCAGGTCGGGACAGGCCGGGTAACCGAAGCCGTAGCGTGACCCTTGATAGCCCTGTGCAACATACGCGGACAGATCCGTGGTCTGCTGCTGGATCCCCATCTCGATGCGCATCTGTTCATGCCAGTACTCGGCCAGCGCGTCGGTCAGCTCAACGCCGAGACCGTGCAGCATCAGGTAATCATGATAGCTGTCCGATTCGTACAGTTCCCTGGTTCTTTGCGCCAGGTGAGCACCGATGGTCACCACGAAAAAACCGACCTTGTCGCCCCCTTCTTCCCGGGTCCGGAAATAATCGGCGATGCACAGTTGCGGTGGTGCCGTTCGGCGCGGAAAACTGAACTGTTTGGTCCCTGTCGCATCCCGCACCAGTAACTGCTCATTCTCACTGACACAGTCGAAATAACCGTAAGCCACTTTCGGCTGCAGCCAACCTTCATTCAGTGCCTGTTGTTTCAACCGCTGGTAGAGTGGTAAAACCGTCCGGGTGGTCAACTCAGCATATTCCTCTTTACTCAGTTTCCCGCGCCGGTAACCCCAGCGGCCACGAAACAGCGCCGCCTGATTCAGGTATTCAAACAGCCGCTCTGCGTTCAGATCGGTCACCACACGACGGCCGATAAAGGGAACCGGCGGCGGCTCCTGCGAGCGATCCAGCGTTTCAATCCGGGGACCGGGACGATTTGCTGCCGTCGCCGTCACTTCCCAGTGGGTGGCCTGCAATGTCCCGGCTTCGAACTCCCGGATGGCCTTCAGTCCAGCAAAGGCATCCGCACAATAAACAACCGGTTGCTGGTAAACGGGCACACAATCCTCGGCGATGAACCGCGGGGTCAGGGCAGCACCACCGAGCAGGACCGGCTGGGTCAGACCGACATCCTGAAACTGCTTCAGGTTCTCTTTCATCAGCAGGGCCGACTTGACCAGCAAGCCGGACAGACCGACGACATCAACCTGCAACTCTCTGGCTTTGGCAATAATCTCTTCGGCCGGTACCTTAATGCCGATGTTGTAAACCTTGTAACCGTTATTGGAGAGAATAATATCGACCAGGTTCTTGCCGATATCGTGAACATCACCGGCTACCGTTGCCAGCAGCAGACTGGTTCGGCTGTCGTCCGTCAATTTTTCCATGTAAGGCTCAAGCCGGGCCACCGACTGTTTCATCACCTCGGCCGACTGCAGCACAAACGGCAACAGCAACTCGCCGCGGCCGAACAGCTCGCCGACCTCACGCATCGCCGGCACCAGCAGACTGTTGATGATGTCGAGGGGTTGCCAGCGCCCACGCAGTTCGGTCAGCAGATCCTCCAGACCCTCCTTATCCCCTTTAAGAACCTTGTTCCGTAACTGTTCTTCGAGCAGTGTCTCGCCATCCTCAGCCTCGATTTCATCGACGGCCTGTTCAAAATGGTCGATAAAAGTCATCAACGCCTCGGCGCTGCGATTGTAGAGCAGGTCGAGGCAGAGCCGCCGGTCTTCTTCACTGATCGCCGCATACGGCAGAACCTTGGCCGCATCGACAATAGCGGTGTTCAGACCGACAGCAACGGCTTCGTGCAGAAACACCGAGTTGAGCACTTTGCGCGCAGCCGGGCGCAGACCAAAACTGATATTACTGACCCCGAGGGTAAAACCGACCCCGGGCAGTTCCGCCTTCAGTTGCTTGATCGCGGCCAGCGTCTCGATGGCCGCATCGCGCATCGACTCATCACCGGAGCCGACCGTAAAGGTGAGCAGGTCAAAGAGCAGATCCTGCGGTCGCAAGCCGTGCCTGTCGACCGCCAGGGCGTAAATCTGTCTGGCGACGGCGACCTTCTTCTCGCAGCTCAGCGCCATCCCTGCTTCGGTGATGGTCAAGGCAACCACCGCCGCACCATATTTTTTTGCCAGCCGGCAGATTTTATCCAGATTCGCACCACCATCTTCAAGGTTGATCGAATTGATGATCGCCCGGCCGGGATAGAGCGGCAGCACTGCCGCCAACGTTTCCGGACTGGTTGAATCGAGCATCAACGGGGCTTTACAGGAACCGGCAAACAGCTTGACCAGAGTGGCCATATCCGCAAGCTCATCACGGCCGGCATAGGCAACACACAGATCAAGCACCTGGGCTCCGCGAGCTTCCTGATCGAGGGCCAGCTTCAGACAAGTATCCCAATCCTCCGCGAGCAACGCTTCGCGAAAGGCTTTTGAGCCGTTCGGATTGCAGCGTTCGCCGATCAACAGCGGCGGAATCTCCTGGTTCAGCTCAACCGCCTGATACAGGCTGGCAACCGAAGCCTTCATCGACTCACCTCCCGTTGTCCGGGGGAAACCCCGGCCAATCTTGTCGCTAACGCTTTAATATGCGCCGGGCTGGTGCCGCAGCAGCCACCGACGATACTCACCCCCTGCTCGGTCACAAACTGATACATCTGCTCGGCAAACTCCACCGGCGTCAGCGGATAAACCGTCTGACCGGCAACCACTTCCGGCAGCCCCTGGTTGGGAATGCAGGAGATTCGCTGCGGCCAATGCTGACTGAGATAATGGATGTGCGAGCGCATGTCCTGCGGCCCGGTGGCACAATTCAGCCCCAATGAAAAGAGCGGATACGGTTCCAGGGTTGCCAGCACTGCGGCGATATCCGAGCCGACCAGCATCGTGCCCTGCTGTTCGATGGTCACCGAAGCCAGCACCGGCAGCTCCAGCCCGGCCGATTCGAGCACCTCATAAACCGCGACCAGAGCCGTCTTGGTTTGTAATAAATCCTGACAAGTCTCCACCATCAGGCAATCGATCCCGGCCTCGAGCAGAGCCTCAACCTGCTCACGGGTTGAGGCCGCCAGTTCCGCAACCTCGATATGCCCCAACGAGGGCAGCTTGGTCCCCGGTCCGATCGAACCGGCAACGAAACGCCCGGCAATACCGTCCGCCGCCATCCGGGCGTTCTCCACCGCCCGGCGATTGATTTCCTTAACCTTGTCCTGCAACCCGTACTCTGCCAGCACCACGCTGCCGGCACCGAAGGTATCGGTCTCCACCACCATCGCCCCGGCCTGATACATGCTCTTATGTAAATCGATGATGAACTCCGGGGCGGTCAGGTTGAGAATTTCATTACAGCCGTCACAACCGTCCCAGGCAGCCTGCGGAATATCCAGCTGTTGCAGATTAGTGCCACAGGCGCCATCAAAAACAAGTAGCTCACATTCAGTTAATGTCATTTATTAATTATTCCTGTCTATCTTATTGATTTATAGTTAAATTTTACTTCACAAAACGACTAAAAAGATAAGCCGTTGCATTGCTCTGAGTATAAATTTCAGCGGTTCGGCAAGGCTGCCGCTGAAAAAATCCGGTAACGTAATCAAACCACTCTACGCAGTTCATGGACCGTTGTCCAGATCGAGCAAACAACTCTTTCGCTTAAAAATATCAGATAGATGTACCACCCTTGCGACTTTTTTGTTAAAATTCCTTGTTCAACAATCCGGAAGTGAGGAACTCTGTGGACCTACCCGAATATCAACTGAAAACCAATGCCCTGCAGCGCCGTCTCGGCGACCATTTGATTGCCGAAGGACGACTCTCGCCTGATCAACTCGACGAAGCGATAGAATTCCAGTGTCTCTACGGCGGCAGGCTGGGAACCAGCCTGATCGAACTCGGACTGGTCAGTGAAGACCAGCTCGCACAGGTTCTCAGCCAACAGTTGAGGCTGCATTATATCAAGCCGGAACTGTTGATGAACGTACCTGACTCGATCCTCAAACTGGTCCCCAAAAAGCTGGCGCTGAAATATCGAGTCGTCCCTTATCAGAAGAAAAAAGGGAAACTTTTTCTAGCGATGAACGATGCGTCCAACCTCGCGAACATCGACGAACTTTCGTTTCAACTCAACCACATCATCGTACCGCTGGCCATTCCTGAAGTCAGGTTGATGCTGGCCCTGAAAAAACATTACCAGATGGATCTGACCCCGCGGTTTATCAATCTCGAAACCCGGATCAGCTGTTGTGCCGAGGCGGAAAACAAGCCTGTAGTACAGAAAAAACCGGCGGCAACCGAGCCGGAGGATGTAGCCTGGCCGCTGCTCGGGGATGAGGATTATGCCGGCGATGAGCAGACCGACGACGCTTATTTCGATTTTGATACCCCGCAAGCGGAAATATCCCTCACCAGCCTCAACCAGCAGCTCGCCGCTGCGACCGATCGAAACGATATTGCCAGGGCGCTAATCAATTATCTCGCCCAGGAGTACCGAGCGAGCGGACTGCTGATGGTTCGATCCGCCACCGTGGCCGGTTGGCTCTCCAGCTGTGATGGTGTGGAACCGATCGGGTTCGATCAGTTCAGCGTCCCCCTGCAGGACCACTCAGTCTTCAGCCTGGTGGTAAAAAGTAAATCCCATTTTCTGGGCAGCGTCGCCGACACCCCGCAGAACCGCAGGCTGCTCAATTTTTTCGACTCAAAGCCACCACAAACGGCACTTATTATTCCCCTGATGGTTCGCGACCGACTGGTCAGCATCCTTTACATACAGGATCGTCCGGAGGTCCTTGAACAACATTTTGCCGAACTGCAGAACCTTGCCCGCAAAACAGAAATGGCTTTCACCCTGTTAATCCTGAAAAACAAAATTTTAACAACTTAAAAGTTTTACTTTTAACGCTGCAGCTGGCATGATTAACTCAATATAATATTTATCTGATGGTGTTCCTATGACAACAGCGCAGACAAATACTGAAATACGCCGACTGATCGAAGAGCAGATCAACTTGCCGTCTCCACCAGCAATTGCCGTGCAAATTCTCAATACGGTTCAACGGGAGGATTCTTCAATGCGGGAGCTGTCCCGCATCATCTCGGCCGACCCGGCCCTCACCGGGAAAATGCTCAAAGTTGCCAACTCCGGTTTTTATTCTCTGCCCAACGAAGTGACCAGCGTTGAACGTGCCCTCTCCGTCCTCGGCACCAATGTCATAAAAAACATCGCCCTTTCCTTCGTTATCGCTGCTGACCTGCGCGGTGATAAACGCTCGGTCTTCGACTTCGACTACTTCTGGCGCCGTTCGGTCACCTCGGCGGTTGCCGCCGAATTACTCACAAACCTGCTGCAGATCGATAACGAAGATATCTTTGTCACCGGACTGCTGCATGACATCGGGGTATTGATTATTTACCTGAGCAAGGGAGATGAATACGCTGCGCTGCTTCAGGAGCGCCGGGACACCGGGGCGCCCCTGGTAGAACTGGAGCAGCGCAAGTACGGTTTTGATCACCAGCAACTCAGCTTCACCCTGGTGTCGGACTGGGGCCTGCCGGAATCAATTTCACAGCCGATAAACTACCATCACACAACGCTCAGTGCCCCGGAAGAACATCGCCGCACAGCAGAAATTCTCTGGATTGCCGACCTTTTGTCGGCGATTTACAGTGAGTCAGAGACGGCTGAAAAGGTCCGTCTGCTGCAGGATGAAATGCTTAGCCTGTTTAATATCGATTCGGATCAGGTCCGAGAACTGCTCGACGAAGTCGCCTACAAAAGTATTGATATCCTCAAGACCTTTGAAATCGACCCGGGTGAGCTCAAACCATATTCACAGATGCTGCAGGAAGCGAACGCCGAACTCGGTCGGCTCAACATGTCCTACGAGTATCTGGTGATGGAGCTGAAAGAAGCCAAGGAAAAAGCGGAACGGCTGGCTAATGAACTGCGTGACGCCAATTCTCGTCTGAAGGAGCTGGTTTCCCGCGATGGGTTGACCGGTCTCTATAATCACCGTCACTTCCAGGAAATGCTCGGCAAAGAACTGGCCCGTGGACTGCGTTACCAGTCGTCGGTATCCTTGATCATGTTTGACATCGATTTTTTTAAAAAAGTCAACGACAACTATGGCCATCCCGCCGGTGACCTGGTGCTGATGAACATCGCCCGGGTTGTCGAGAGAGTCGTACGTCCGAGCGATGTTGTCGCTCGCTACGGTGGCGAAGAATTCGCGGTGATCCTGCCGGAAACCAACGAAGCGGGGGTGAAAATTTTTGCCGAGCGGCTGAGAAGAAGCATTGAAGGGATCGTAACCATCACCGAGGGGCAACAGATCCAGGTCACCGTCAGTTCCGGTGCGACGACCGTTTCCCCGGACAAAGCGCAAATCTCCAAACAGTTAATGATCGATGCTGCCGATCGTGGCCTTTACGCATCAAAGCGGAACGGGCGAAACCGGGTCACTATCGTCGACCCACTGGCTTTGGCTGATTGAGTTACGGCTTTTTGCCGGGACCGATCAGCACACTTTCAACCCGGGCGACGGCCGACAACAGAAGTAATCCTCCCATTCCCGACGGTCTGCAACCCTTTACAGAATATTCATTGACAGCATCAACACATCGTCAAACGACTGATTATGCCGAAAAGTGCCGCCGATAAATACCAGCTGCAGTTCATTGATCATGCCGTCTGTCTGCATTTTTCCGGCGACTGGCGGTTTGTCGATGGTATCCCGGACGTCGATCAGTTGATTGAACGGCTGCCGAACGCAGAAGAGTGCCGGCTGCTGTCTTTTAACAGTGAACAACTCGGCAAATGGGATACAGGTCTGATGACCTTCCTGATCAACCTGCTGGACAACTGCCGACAGCAGCAAATCAGCGTTGATAACGCCGGCCTGCCTGCGGGAGTACAAAAGTTGCTGACACTTGCCGCTACCGTTCCGGAACGAAAAGGTGTGCGCCGATCGGTACTCGGCCAACCGGTGCTCGCCCGGATCGGCAACGTCACCATCGAAATGCATCGCAACTGGGCCAACCTGCTCACCTTTATCGGCGAAATTTTTTTCGCCCTGATCAACCTGCTACGTGGCCGGGCCCGCTTCCGCGCCTCTGATCTTTTCTATCAGATTGAAGGAGCCGGTCCCTCAGCTTTAGTCATCATCACCCTGATCAGCACCCTGGTCGGGATGATTCTGGCTTTTGTCGGCGCCGTGCAACTGCGGTTGTTCGGTGCCCAGATCTTTATTGCCAACCTGGTCGGCCTCGGCATGGCCCGTGAGATGGGCGCCATGATGACGGCAATTATCATGGCCGGTCGCACCGGAGCGGCCTTTGCGGCGCAACTGGGAACCATGCAGGTCAACGAAGAGATCGATGCCCTGAAAACGATGGGTATTTCTCCGATCGAGTTCCTGGTTTTACCCCGCTTGCTGGCACTTTCCCTGATGATGCCGCTGCTCTGTGTCTACGCCGATTTCATGGGTATTTTCGGCGGTGCGATGGTCAGTGCGGGGATGCTTGATATCTCCTTCTTCGAGTATTACCAGCAGGTGCAGACGGCGGTACCACTGAAACATTTCATTGTCGGCATCATCAAAGCCGGGATCTTCGGCTTACTGGTTGCGACCTCCGGCTGCTTCCGCGGTATGCAGTGCGGACGCAGTGCCTCATCGGTCGGTTTTGCCACGACCAGTTCTGTGGTCACCTCTATTGTTCTGATTGTCGTCGCGGATGCCATCATCACGATTATCTTTCAGATTCTGGGCTATTGAGATGACAGCAGAAAGTCACCTCGACATCCGTGACCTGACCATGGCCTACGGTGAAACAATTATTCAGGAGAACCTCACCTTCTCTGTCCGGCACGGTGAGATCTTCGTTATCATGGGGGGCAGTGGTTGCGGTAAAAGCACCCTGCTGCGCCATCTGGTCGGGCTGATGCAACCCTACCGGGGACAGATCCTGATCGACGGAGTCAACCTCTGGGAAACATCAACAGCAGAACGTAACCATGTCATCAGCCGTTGCGGAGTCCTTTACCAGAGCGGTGCACTCTGGAGTTCCATGACCCTGGCCGAAAATATCGAGGTGCTGCTGCAGGAATATACCGACCTCTCCATCCGACAGATCAGCACGTTATCTCCTACAAACTCTCGCTGGTCGGATTGGCCGGTTTCGAAGATTATTATCCGTCTGAAATCAGCGGTGGCATGCAGAAACGCGCCGGACTGGCCCGGGCCATGGCTCTCGATCCGGAGATCCTGTTTTTCGACGAGCCGTCTGCCGGACTTGATCCGGTCAGTTCCCGCCTGCTGGATGATTTAATCCTGCAGCTGCGAGACAGTCTCGGTGCAACCATCGTTATTGTCAGTCATGAGCTGGCATCTATTTTCGCAATCGGTGACAACTCGATCTTCCTCGATCCAGACAGTAAAACGATTATTGCCCGCGGTGCACCAACCGAACTGTTGGACAAATCAGACGACCCGCGGGTCAGAAAATTTTTAACCCGGACGACCT
>JAADGW010000285.1 GCA_013152145.1 Deltaproteobacteria bacterium | reverse complement strand
GGAAAAGCCCTTGTTCCCTGAACTGGCCGGGTGTAAAGTAACCGTTTTAAAATCGACTGCAACTCAAGGATTTTCAAAGAGATGGACAAGACCAAGATCCTCGCAAAAATCAGAACCCTGCTGGAGATGATCAAGTTCTCCCACACCATCTTCGCCTTCCCCTTTGCGCTGATGGGTGTGGTGTTGGCAGCCTTGGCCAATGGCAGGCCACCCGGTTTCTGGCAGGTCTTCTGGATCTGCGTGGCGATGGTCGGGGCGCGCAGCGGTGCCATGGGGCTCAACCGGCTGATCGATGCCAGGATCGATGCCGAAAACCCGCGCACAGCAGAACGGCATATTCCGGCTGGGCAGGTTTCAATCTTCGAGGCGAGCTGTTTTATCATCGTTTCGCTGGCACTGTTTCTGTTTGCCGCCTGGATGCTCAACCCGCTCTGCTTTTATCTGGCACCGGTGGCGATCGGCTTTTTCATCCTTTATGCCTACTGCAAACGTTTTACCCATTACGCCCACGTGGTGCTCGGTGTCTGTCTGGCGGCGGCACCGATCGGTGCCTGGGTTGCCCTGCGCGGTGATCTCGGCTGGCCGGTCTTGTCTCTCGGTCTGGCGGTGCTGTTCTGGGTGGCCGGTTTCGATATTTTCTACGCTTTGCAGGATTACGATTATGATGTCGAACACGGTCTGCACTCGGTGCCGTCAAAACTGGGGATCGACAAGTCCTTCCTGCTGGTGCGGATTTTTCATGGTCTGATGCTGCTGTTTCTGCTGCTGGTGATACCCGGCAGCGGGCTGGGCTGGATCTATTTTTCCGGTGTGCTGGTGGTCGCCGGTCTGTTGGCTTATGAACACAGTCTGGTCAAACCGAAGGACCTGTCGAAGCTGGACGCGGCTTTTTTTAATATGAACGGTTACATCAGTGTGACGATCTTCATTTTCGCACTGGTGGATGCGGTTGTTTGAACATAATCAAAGGCACTTTAACGCAGAGGTGGAGAGCACGCAGAGTTCGCAGAGAAGGACAAAAATTTTCTTCAGGTTTTTCAAACCGCTGAGGTTCTGATCTTCTCTGCGGCTCTCTCCCTCTCTCCAGCTCTGCGTTAAACCATGGACTTATGAATAACATCGTTGTCGGCATCACCGGAGCTTCCGGTTCGATTTACGGTCTGCGACTGGTCGAAGAATTGTTGCGGGCCCAAAAGCAGGTCTGTCTGTTATTGACCGCTGCCGGCCGGCAGGTGCTGGCGTTTGAGACCGGACTGCAACTGGCAGATCAAGCGGAGGATTGCCTGGCGCAGTTACGCGGGCATTTCGGTGTTGAGAAAAGCTTAACCCACTATGCACTTAATGATTTCTTCGCTCCGATCGCCAGCGGTTCCAGTGCGCCGCAAGCGGTGGTGATCTGTCCCTGTTCCATGGGCACCGCCGGGCGGATCGCGGCGGGTCTATCGGACAACCTGCTCGAACGGGTCGCCGATGTCGCTCTGAAAGAGCAGCGGAAATTATTGCTGGTACCGCGCAACCCCCTTCAATCAGATTCACCTGGAGAACCTGCTGCGGTTGTCAAAGGCCGGGGCACAGATTCTGCCGGCGATGCCGGCCTTTTATCAAAAACCGCAATCGGTTGATGATCTGGTCGATTTTGTGGTCGGGAAAATTCTTGATAGCCTCGGCGTTGAACATCAACTGTTCAAGCGTTGGGCTGATAAATAATAATGGACTGACGATATGACCAAGCTGTTTCAAACGGTAAAAGAGAAAATCGAAACCGGGACCCGCATCACAGATACCGAAGCCTTGGCGCTGTTCGAGTCGAACGACCTGCTGGCGATCGGTGAGCTGGCGGCGCTGGCCAATCGGAACAAGAATGGCGACCGGGTCTTTTTCAACGTCAATCGGCATATCAATTACACCAACCTCTGTGTCAACCGTTGTACCTTCTGCGCGTTTTCCAAAGAAGCCGGGGAGAGCGGCGAATATACCCTGGCGCTGCAGGATGTGCGGGAAAAAGCCGAGCAGGCTGCGGCGGTAGGAGCGACAGAAATCCACATTGTCGGCGGCCTGCATCCCGAGCTGCCCTTCGAATTCTATCGGCAGATGTTGCGCAGTATCAAAGCGGTTTCGCCCGATCTGCACATCAAGGCATTTACCGCGGTCGAAATCGATTACTTTGCCGAACTCGCTGGAAAAACCGTTCCGCAGGTAATCGCTGCGCTGAAAGAAGCGGGCCTCGGTTCGTTGCCCGGCGGTGGCGCGGAGATTTTTGCCCGGCAAGTGCGCAACAAGATCTGCCCGGAAAAAATCTCCGGGGAACGCTGGCTCGAGGTCACCGAACAGGTGCATCGGGCCGGGCTGAAATCGAATGCCACCATGCTGTTCGGTCATCTGGAAGGCTTTGCCGACCGGGTCGATCACATGCGTCGTTTGCGGGAGCTGCAGGATCGTACGTACCGGCAATTTCCAGAGTTTTATCCCGCTCGCTTTCCAGCCGGACAACACCCGCGTGCCGGGCGCCAGAGGGGTCGGCGGAGTTGATGCGCTGAAAACCCTGGCTATCGGCCGGATTTATCTGGATAATTTCCAGCATGTCAAGGCCTACTGGGTGATGCTCGGACTGAAGATCGCCCAGACGGCCCTCTGTTTCGGCGTCAACGATCTCGACGGCACCGTGGTCGAAGAGAAGATCGGTCACGACGCCGGGGCCGACTCGCCGCAGGCTCTGAACCGAAATGGAATCGTCGAATTGATCCGTGCCGCCGGGCGGATTCCGGTGGAACGTGATACCTTGTATAACGAGCTGAAGGAGTATTGACTGTGGACGAACTGCTCGAGCAGGCCCTGGCCCCCTACGAAGAGATTTTCCCTCAAACGAAAAAGGGGTTGACGGAGCTGGCTGTGCCGAAAAAGGTCGGTAAGGCGCGGGCCGGCTCCTATCTGGTGGTGGAATATTACTGTGTGATCAAGGAGTGCGATTGTCGTCAGGTGCTTCTCGACGTTATCAGTGATAAGGGCCGGCGCGTA
>JAADGW010000167.1 GCA_013152145.1 Deltaproteobacteria bacterium | reverse complement strand
GGGCTGCTGTTTGCGCTGCTGCTGTTGTTGCTGCTGCTGTTTCAAGTACGCACCTACCTGCAGGATCGGCAACAGATTATCAGCTGTCAAACCAACATCGAGCGGATGGAACTGCGACTGAACGGCACCGTCCCGAAACGTTTTACTGCAGAACAGATTGCCGCTCAACAACGGGAATTCAAATATGCGGCGAAATTGTTGAAAAGGGATGCCTTTCGCTGGACGGTGCTTTTCGATCGAATGGAAGCGTTGCTGCCGAGGAATGTCAGTATTCGCAGTTTCAGCCCGAGCTACAAAGACGGCAGCCTGGTTTTGACCGGCGTCGCTAAAAAACTATCTGACTTGCAGAAACTGCTCGACAATCTGTACGCCGATTCTTTCCGACAGGTTTTTTTGCAGAGTCAGCGACAGATTGATGTTGTTGCTTATGACGGGCAAAAAAAACCGGCCCACGAGTTTTCGATCCGGCTTGAGGGGGTGTTCCAGTGACGTTGAAAATTGCCCTGCTCAAAGCTGCCTGGGAACAGTGCCGTGTTCTCCTTTATTTTATCAGCTGTCTGGTATTGCTGGCTGTTGGTCTGTTTGCTTATCAATCTTCAGTTGTCACTCCCGAGTCGGAAAAACTGCAGATCCGTCAAGCGGAGCTGCAGAAACAGCTGAGACGCAGGGATGCCGAGCTGGCTCAAAATAATATCCCGATTTCAACCGTAGAACGGCTGGAAAAAGATCTGAACAGATTCGAGGCACTGATCCCGGATAAAAAGAAATTTGCTGATTTTATCGGTGACCTGTTTGCCTGGGCCGGGCAGACCGATCTGGATATCCGCCAGATTTCCTATCAGCCCAAAGTCGACCCCGAGTCCAAATTCCTGGTTTATGGACTGAACTTCTCGGTTCATGGGACCTATGGTCAGGTGAAGAAATTCCTTCATCTGCTGGAGGATTCAAGTCGGATCCTGATTGTTGATAAAGTCAGCTTGACGGGAACCCGGGAAAAGGACAATTCTTCAATTGTGAACCTGCAGATAAAACTGACGACATTTTTTCGGGAGGTCGCGCAATGAGCCGATCTCAAGTGATGTGGTTGTTATTTATCGTTCTGCTGGTATCACTCTGGTACGCCTGGAAAGAAACTCCGCGGCAGCAGCGGGTTATTGCCGGGAACCCTGTCACCCAGCGGGAAGTTGTCCCGCTTGACGGCAAGTCGGCCCCGTCGGTCAGTGCTTCGCTCGATTTTTCCGGTGGTGGGAAGGTCCCCTTTAGCAAGCCGAAAAGAGATATTTTCCGCGCTCTTTATCGTGCTCCGCTTGTAACTGAACCTGTTGCTCCACCCGCACAACCGGCACCTGTTGTCGTTGAACCGCTCTCCCCGCAGCCGGTGATCTCCCGACCCGTGGTCAGAGTACCAACCGCTTCCAGGCCGATTCCGCCACTGAGCGTCCTCGGATTTTTACGCAAGGGGCCGAATATGACGGTTTTTCTTGCCTCTCAGCAGGGGGATATTTACCTGGTGAAAAAAGGGGATCGCTTCGCTGATGGACTTCTGGTGCGCGAGTTGAGTGAGAAGAACATAACGATCAGTCGCGGTCAAAATGACACCGGAGTGACCCTTTTGCTCGGTGAGCAGAAAGCGCAGAGAGTGCCGCTGCCCAACAGATCAGTGCGACGTCCGAGAGAGCCTTTTTATCCTGTCCCGGGAGCTAAGGCAGCGAAGCCGGCGGGCCACGTCGGGCGAAATGAATGAGGAACAGCGGTGAGAATATCTGAAACTAGGAGCTTGATGAGCATGCGAACCCTGATCATACGATGGCCGGTACGCTTGGGTTGTATTCTTCTGGCAGTGATGTTGCTGTCGGGCTGCACAGCAGGCCTGAGCGCTTTCAAGGATGGCGAGAAGGCCTTGATGAAGGGGCGCTATGATCAGGCGGTTGCTGCATTGTTGATTGCGGTGGAAAAAGATCCGCAGAGTTACAAATATCAACTGAAGCTGGAATATGCGCGTGAAAGGGCGTCCCTGGCACACAGTCGTTCAGGCGAACGGTTTTTTAACCAGAAAAGTTACCACCGGGCTCAGGAAGAGTATCAGCTGGCTGCCGATTTGGCCGGCTCAAATTTTTCTGCCATCGAGGGTCTGAAGCAGACCCGGAAGTATTTGCAGGCGCAAAAGTTGACTGAGGATGCGGCCGCATTGCTGAAAGCACGCCGACACTTGCAGGCTAAAGAGCTTCTGGCGCAGGCGATAAATCTGGTCAATGATTTTCAGCCGGCATTGAAGTTACGGGAAAAAATGCAACAAACCCAGTATACGGTGATCGACGGGGTTGAGCTGGAGGTGACCTCAGACCAGCCGATCACCCTGAACTTTACCGATGCAAAGTTGCCGGATGTATTTGATATTCTGTCCTCTTTGTCCGGGATCAATTTTATTCTTGATGAGGATGTGCGCGGCGAGAACACCACGTTGTTTCTCGAACGGGCAACCTTTGCCCAGGCGTTGGAACTGCTGCTGCGGATGAACAAGCTGGACAAAAAAGTCCTCAACAGTAAAACCATCATCCTATTTCCGAAAACCCGTGATAAACAGAAACAGTTCGAGGATCAGCTGATTCACACCTTCTACCTGTCGAATATTGATGCCAAAAAGGCTGTCAATCTGCTGCGGACGATGCTGCAGGTGCGCAAGATTTATGTGAATGAAGGGCTGAATGCCATTGTCATTCGCGATACTCCTGCGGTTATCAAGCTGGCGCAAAAAATTCTCGAAGCCAACGATCGGTCGAACTCCGAGGTTATTTTCGATCTCGAACTGATCGAGGTAAACCATACGGATAACCGGGAGTTGGGGCTGAAGCTGAGTAATTATTCGATCGGCGCCGGTCTGGCCATTCCCGGGGCCGCAGCGATTGCTTCCTCGGGGTTAAAGGCCGGAGACTCTGTCAGCGGGTTGATTGACGGGATCAACGGTTTTAAAGAACTGACCCCGTTTTATTCCATTCCGACCGCAACCTTCAGACTGATGAAAACCCTGGTCGATGCAGAGGTGCTGGCCAATCCCAAGATCCGGGTTAAAAACAAGGAAAAGGCCAAGGTTCATATCGGCAGCCGGGAGCCGATTATCACCGTAACGACCAGCGGCACGGACACGGTCACGGAGAGTGTTCAATATGTTGATGTCGGGGTCAAGCTCGAGGTGGAGCCGACCATTCAATTGGACAATACTATCGTGACCAAGCTCGGTCTTGAAGTCAGTAACGTCTCCGGGCGGGAAACAACCAGCAACGGCACCGCGGTCATTACCATCTCGACAACAAATGCCAACACGGTCCTGACTTTGAAAGACGGCGAACAGACGATCATCGGTGGGCTGATCCGTGGTGATAAATCAACAACAAAAAATAAAATCCCTTTTCTGGGTGACATCCCCCTGCTCGGCGAGCTGTTCAACGCGACCAACAAGACTCACAATAAACGGGAAATTCTTCTCTCGATCACGCCGCATATTGTCAAGTCCATCTCCCTGCCGGAACAGGATGTCGCCAATATCTGGTCCGGGGGAGAGGATGACTTGAAGTATGGCCGTAATTTCGGCTCGTTTCGCGACGAGTACATCGCCGGACAGAAGGGGTTGGAACCGCAGGCTGAGAGGCAGCCTCAACCGGTTGCCGGAGCTGAAACAACGGCCGTAACGGCGGCTCCGCCTCTGCCGGGAACACCGCCGGCCGAACTGCCTGCGACCGTCGGTCTGGCAGAGGAGCCGGTTAAAGCAACGGCAGCTGCGACCGCGCCGAAACCTGAAGTCACCGGGACACCTGAAACGGCGGCATTGACGGTGAAAAAGGAACCGGTTACCGAGGAGGTTCTGGCTGCGGCAACACCGGTGAGCACTCTCAAACCGATGATTTTTGTCAAAGGACCTGAGCTGGTCAAGGTCGGCGAGCAGTTTACCTTGACCTTTTATGTCGATGAGATAACCGATCTGTTCAGCGCCCCGCTTTACGTCAAATATGATAAGGACCTGTTTGAATTCCTTGGTGCGGCAGAAGGAACTTTCTTGAAACAGGGGCGTAATCCCACCATTTTTACCCACACCGCCCTGCTGGGTTCCGGTCGAATTATCGTCGGCTTAAAACAAGGTGCCGGTGGCGATGGGATCTCCGGCGGCGGCGAGCTGTTCACGATGAACTTCAAGGCTCTCGCTGCCGGGACCGGCGTTATTGAGCCGACCCGAACCAACTTCCGCAACCCGCAGGGAGTCCGGCTGAAGGTCGATTCACGTGGTCTCAATATAGAGGTGGAGCGGTAGGGTCATCTGCAATGGGCAAGCTTCGACTAACCAACCATGCCGGTTTGACCTTGATCGAACTGGTCATCGCTGTTGCCATTTTGGGAATTCTGGCTTCGACCGTTATTCCATTGGCCGAAGTCACGGTGACGCGCACCAAGGAACTGGAGCTGCGCAGGGCTTTGCGAGAAGTGCGTACGGCGATCGATGCCTACCACAAGGATTATCAGGCCGCGGTCGCGGCAAAAAAGATCTTTGCGACGCTTGATGCCACCGGCTATCCGGAAGAGTTGCAGGACTTGGTCACGGGGAATGACTGGGGCGGGCTCTATCCGTACAAAAAGAAATACCTGCGGCGGATTCCCCGGGATCCTTTCGACCGCTACGATGATGGCTGGGGGCTCCGATCCTATGCCGACGAGTCGGACTCAACTGTCTGGGGCGGTGAAGATGTGTACGATATCTATTCACAGAGTGATAAGATTGCCCTGGACGGCACCTACTATCGGGACTGGTAACCGATGATCAAGATAAAGAAATTATCCAACCAGGGCGGGTTCACCCTGTTTGAACTGCTGGCGGTCATGGTTATTATCGGGGTGCTGGCGTCGATCGCCGTTCCGTCGTATAAACGGAGTCAGATCAAGGCTCGTGAATCGGTGCTGGCTGAGGACCTGTTTCAGATGCGCCGCGCAATCGATGCTTTTTATGCCGATAACGGGGCCTACCCGGATAGCCTGGGGCAGCTGACCGACAGCAAGTATCTGCGGGCGATCCCTCGCGATCCGTTTACGCGTGACACCGGTAGCTGGGAATGCCTGCCGCCGGAACCGGCAGATAATGGCCAGTTGGCCGAAGGTGGTTGTTACGATGTGCGCAGCGGCAGCGACTTAGTCGGCCTGAAAGGGGTCCCATACCGGGACTGGTAAACGGTTATGATCCAGTTGTTTAATGTGACCAAGAGTTATGGCGGTGAAATTCCCGCCGTAAAAGATCTGAGTCTGCAGATCCCCAAGGGCGACTTTGTCTATGTGACCGGGGCCTCAGGCGCCGGCAAGACAACCTTTCTGCGCATGCTCTACGCGGCAGAAAGACCGTCCCGTGGCCAGATTCTTATTAATCGGCAGAATGTAACCCGTATCCGCGCGCCGCAGATCCCCTATCTACGGCGCAAGATCGGGGTGGTTTTTCAGGACTTCAAGCTGTTACAGAGTCGCACGGTTTACGAAAACGTTGCTTTTGCGCTTGAGGCCCAGGGTAAAAAGCGTTATGAGGTGAGTAAGAAGGTTTATCAGGCGCTGAAGGAGGTGGGGCTGGAACATCGGCTGCAGCGTAAACCGTTGGAGCTGTCCGGCGGAGAGCAACAACGGATTGCCATTGCCCGTGCTCTGGTTGTCGATCCGTTGATTCTGCTTGCCGATGAGCCGAGCGGCAACCTCGATCAGGCGGTGACTCTGGAAATTATGGAGTTGTTCAAAAAAGCCAACGCCCGTGGTACCACGGTGCTGCTGGCGACCCATGATCACAGCTTGAATCAACAGTTCCCGCGCCGTGTCATCACGTTGGACAAGGGGAGACTGGTGGCTGACCAGCAGCCACACCAAGGCTGAATTTCACGGCTGATTGTAGTTTTGTCCGGAGGACTCGGTGGTGCTGGAAAAGATTCGTTATTTTATTCGTCGCGCAGTGCGAAATATGCGTCAGTGGCCATTCCTCTGTACCGCGGCCATTCTGACCATGGCGGTTGCCCTGGCGACCGTTGCGACATTTTTCCTGGTCGTTGTTAATGTTGAACAGTTGGCATCCAACTGGACACGTGAAATCCAGGTTGTCGCATATCTGGAAAAGGCCCCCACGCAGCGGGAGTTACCGGCACTGGTCAAAAAACTGAAGACCTTTCCGGAGGTTGACGCTGTCAGCTATGTCTCTCCGGCCGCTGCCCTGGCGCGGTTTAAAAGTCGTCTGGCCGATGATGCCAGCCTGCTCGAAGGTGTCGATCGCGATCTGTTGCCGGCCTCTTTTGAACTGGTCCTGAAACCGGAGTTCCGTAATCAGGAAGGGATTGATAAGGTTATTGAACGGCTGGACAATACCTTGGTGGTTGAAGATTTGCGTTACGGCCAGAAGTGGCTGGAGAGATTTAACTCTTTTGTCGACATGTTGCGTTTTGTCAGCCTGGTTTTAGGCGGTTTCCTGTTGTTTGCCGCACTGTTTATTGTCTCCAATACGATCAAGCTGACGCTGTACGCGCGGCGTGATGAGCTGGAGATTATGGCATTGGTCGGAGCAACGATGCGTTTTATCAAGATCCCTTTTTTGCTGGAAGGGGCTCTGCAGGGACTGCTCGGCGGGATTGTTTCTCTCGGTTTTCTGGCCATCTCTTTCCAGTTTGTGATTAAACGCAGCCTGACCTCTTTCTGGTTGACTCCTACTGATTTCGATCTCTTGTTTCTGACTCCCGGTCAACAGCTGATTCTGGTTATCGCCGGAGTGATGTTGGGACTTCTCGGTAGTCTCACGTCGTTACGCCGCTTTGTTCGTGTCTAATGCGTATGCTTCGGAAACAAATCCTGTTATTAACCCTGTTGGTTTTACTGCTGCCCTTCGCCACCAGCTGGGCGGGTTTGCAGGACAGCCGCAGCCAGTTGAAAGAAATACGCCAGCGGATTGAGAACGCACAGGTCGATCTGGCGAAGAAAAAAAGCTCGGAAGTGCAATTCAGCCGTGAGTTGGCATTGCTGAAACGGACGCTGCAGCGGCTGAATAAACGCATTTCAGGGATAAAAAAAGAACAACGGCAGTTGCAAAGTAAGCTCGTTGCACAGCAACGACAGGTTGCAAAGGGACAACGGAGGATACTGCAGACCGGCAAGCGGTTGCGTAGACGGCTGGTGGCGCTCTACAAGGAAGGCGAGATCGGTCCGCTGAAGATTCTGTTCTCGGCCGATTCACCGACCGAACTGGTTCAGCAGTATCACTATCTGACGCTGGTGATGCAGCACGATCGGCAGCTGCTCGGCGAATATCGTACAGCGGTCGAAACGCATCAGCGGCAACTGACAGAGCTGGATCGGCTCAATCGGCAACAGGCCGCCCTGCTGAAAAAGGAACAGCAGCAGCGGAAAGTGGCGACTGACGGTCGCCGCCTGCAGGCGCAGTTACTTAAACAGGTCAAATCAGAAAAACAACGCTTGAAACAGGAACTGGCGCGCCTGCAGGAGAAAGCCCAGCGTTTGCAGGCGTTGATTTCGCGCCTGCAGCAGCGCTCGGTGGAGAAATCGTCAGCGGGGGTGGCACGTTTCAGCGCCGGTAAAGGTAAACTGGTCTGGCCCGTCAACGGTGAGGTGCTGATCGGTTTCGGTACGCAGAAGGATGCCGCACTCGGAACCTACTATGAAAGTAATGGCATCGAAATCGCGATTGCGCCGGGTACGGCAATCCACGCCGTCGCCGATGGTAAAGTTGTTTATTCAGATTGGTTCAGGGGCTATGGTAATCTGCTGATATTGAGTCATGCCGGGGGATTCCATACCCTCTATGCCCAGGTTGCAAAAATTGACAAGTCGCTCGGTGAGCAGGTTAAAAGCGGTGACATCGTGGCGACCAGCGGTCTCGACGGGCGGGACAGTATTTATTTTGAAATTCGTCGGAATGGCGTACCGGTCAACCCGTTAAGCTGGTTGCGGCGCCGCTAGAATACAGGGAGATTCCATGTTCCGTTTCAGACGTTTTGTTGTTTTGGCAACGGTTATCAGCTGTATTTTTTTCAGTGTGACTTTTTTTCAGGGGCAGGCCGCTGCGAATGAGCAGAAGGACTATCAGACCCTTGAGCTGTTTACCGACGTCCTGTCTATTATCCGTAAAAGCTACGTGGAAAAAACCGATATCAAAGTTTTAATCTATGGTGCGATCCGGGGAATGCTGGCTACGCTTGATCCGCACAGCAGCTTCCTGACTCCGGAGATGTATCAGGCAATGAAAGATGACACCCACGGTGAATTCGGCGGCCTCGGGATCGAAATAACCATAAAGGACGGCCTGCTGGTGGTTGTCTCTCCGATTGAAGATACTCCCGCATACAACGCCGGGATAAAGGCCGGAGATCAGATTGTCAAGATTGGGGACAAATCGACCAAGGATATGGAAATTATGCAGGCGGTCCGTCTGCTGCGTGGTCCAAAAGGGGAAGCGGTGACCATCACCATCTGGCGGGATGGGTTTGCCGCACCGAAGACCTTCACCATTGTGCGCGACATCATCCGTCTCGACAGTGTCAAAAGCAAGCTTCTGCCGCAGGGTTACGGCTATGTCCGTTTATCACAATTTCAAGTCCGGACCGGCAGTGACCTGAAACAGCAGCTGGCCGCGCTGAAAAAAGCCAACGGTGGAAAGATTAAAGGTCTGATTCTGGATCTGCGGAACAATCCGGGTGGCTTGCTCGACCAGGCCGTTGCTGTTTGCGATCTGTTCCTGTCTGACGGACTGATTGTTTATACGGAAGGTCGTGAACCGGGCAGCCAGATGGAATTCAGAGCCCAGGCCGAAGGGACCGAACCGGACTACCCGATGGTGGTCCTGATCAACGGCGGCAGTGCCAGTGCCGCAGAAATTGTCGCCGGAGCTTTGCAGGATCAGGGCAGGGCGGTTCTGTTGGGTGAGCAGAGTTTCGGCAAGGGCTCGGTGCAGTCGATTATCCCGATGGGTGATGAGTCGGGATTGCGTCTGACCACCGCACGTTATTTTACGCCTGCCGGAACCTCAATTCAGGCGCGCGGCATCACCCCCGATATCGTTGTTCCGCAGTTGGTCAGGGAACTGCCGGAAAAAAAGCATCCGTTGCGCGAAAAAGATCTCGAAAACCACTTTCAACCGCCTGAAAATATCCGGCCGAAAGTTGCTGCGCCGCAACAGAAAAATCTGCTTGACGAAGAAGAGAAGAATGATTATCAGTTGATGCGCGCCCTGGATCTTTTAAAAGGGGTAGAAATTTTGAATCGCCACCGGCAGGCAGCTTGAAGACCGATATCGAACCCATAAATTACGGCCCTTGCGGCCGCTGAGACAGAACTGTCACCATTGATGATTAAGAGAAAAAAACGCTCCACTACGAAGAAAAAACCTGCTGCGAAGAGACGGTCACTGTTTCAGGGACAGAAACTTCGGGTTCTGCTCGCCTCGCTGTTTCTGTTGGTGTTTGTCGGTCTCTGCCTGGTTTTGTTGATCAGCTTACGCTCCCGTTTTCTTCCCGTCCCCCCCCCGGTTGTTCCTGCCGTTGTCGAAACCAAGCCGCAGACCCAGCCGATTTACCGGTATCAGCGCATCTACGCGCTGCTTGAGGCGGAGCTGCTGAACGGAGCACAATCGCAGGGCTGGCAAAGGTTGCCGGCCGAAGGGAACCTCAAGCGCTTGAAGATGTTCGGCGATTTTCCCGACCGGGCACAGTTGCTTGACCTGTCGTCAAAAATAGCTCAGACCGGTGCGCCGGCACAACTCGATCTGCTGCCGCGGAAAGGGTTGGTGCGGCTCTACTGGCAAAACGAATTACGTCTGGAGTTGCGTTACCGGGTGCCGATCGAAGTGACCAGCAGCCGTCCGCAAATTGCGATTATCATGGATGATATGGGGCGCTCACTTGACAGCTTTCGGGCGCTGCTGGCCATCGACCTGATGGTCACCCCGTCGATTCTGCCGGAAACTCGAAAAGCAACGAAAGGCGCTCTTTTGCTGCAGGATGCCGGCCGCGAATATATGATTCATCTGCCGATGCAGCCGAACAACTATCCCCGTATCAGCCCCGGGCCGAATGCTTTGCTGCTCGGCCAGAACGAGGCCGAGACGCGCAGACTGATGCGGCGCTATATGGACGAAGTTCCCGGGGCCGTCGGCGGAAATAATCATATGGGCTCACGTTATTCGCAGGATCGGGCCGCGATGCGGGTGGTGCTGGACGAATTACAGCAGGCCGGCGACTTTTTTATCGACAGCAAAACCATCTCCAGTTCTGTTGCCTACGATGAGGCGCGGCGGATGGGTGTCCCGACAGCTTCACGGCAGATTTTTCTGGATAACAACGAACAGGTTGCCTACATCCGTAAGCAGATCCGTAAAATGGTGCGGATGTCGATGAGCGCGGAGAACTGATTGCCATCTGTCACCCCTATCCGGAAACTCTGCAGGCATTACGCCTGGAACTGCCCTGGTTGAAGCAGCAGCAGGTCGATTTTGTGCCGGCATCCGCCCTGGTCAGGATTTATTGATCGACTTGTAATACCTGTCCCGGCAGTTCTTTTTCTGCCGCCAGGTCAACCCTGACCCGGCTGAAAATGGTCTGCCACTCAAGGTAGTTCTGATGTTCAAGAATCCGCAGCGGATCGCCGCCGATGCGTTTAGCCAGCAGCAGTTGCGGCTGATCAGGAGTCTCGTCGGGAGACAGTTTCCCGAACAGTTGTCGCAGCCTGGGACTCTGCTGCCGATTGAATCGTCCTTTTTCTTTGACCTGCATGCTGCGGCCGGAAAGTTTCTCCCCGGATTGGTCGAGGCGAAAGAAATCGATTTGTGACTGATCGTCAGCCAAGCGGGTCCGCTGCAGTAAAAAATAGGACCGGTCGGCGGTTTCGACCAGTAGTTCGCGGAGTGATTCTTCCCGATCTTTACCCTTCTGCTCACCGTAACAATCCTGCATGATCAGGTCGATAAAACAGTCGTCTTCGATGTAGCCCGCAAGTTGTCCGTTGCCGCTTTCCAGATAATAGGCCCCCGGCCAGACCTGCTTGTCCGGCAACGCCCTGTCGCAACAGAGACAGCCGTTGTGGAGTCGCGAATGACGTTCCCGGCGTTCGCGGACGAGGCGTGCTTCGCGGTCATAGAAATCTGTGGCAACGGTGTTCATCCGTATTGGACCCTGTTGCAGGTAGTCGAGGTAAACCTGGCGGGCCAGGTGCATGAACTGCAGATGGACGTCGGTTCCACGACCATGCGTGATCACCGGATAAATTTTACCTGACGGGTTGGTACTGAGCGATTCCACTTTTGGACTTTTGGCGATAAAGCCCTCGAAACAACGGTATCCACGGTTGATGGCGTAGGCTTTGAGCAACTGGTAAGAATTACGGAATGGTCCATTGAAATGGATACGGGTGTCGATCAGACAGGGGAGCAGCCGCAGGATCGATCTGGGGCGCTCCTGTTGTTTTAGGAAATCGGCCAGGTTACGACAGTTTTCCAGCGATGCCGCATCCTTGATCGGCACAATCACCCGGTCGGCGGCATGGATAGCATTGCGGGTGTAAAGATCGAGAACCGGACTGGTGTCGATAATCACCAGCCCGCCAAGTTGACTGTGGCTGAGGATCTCGGCAAGTCGATCGATCCCGGGCAGGTGCCGTTGCTGGTCGAAAAGTTGCCGACAGGAGGGAATGAACTGAACACCATACTGCCCCGCGACCACCAGCTCACGCGGTGTCGTGCCGCTGAAAATCTGACCGATGTGGCCTTTGCCCGGTTGCTTGCCGAGTTGGAACATCTGATCGATTGTGAAGTGGTTGTCGAAACTGAATAAAGTTACCGGCAGATCTTCTGCCAGCCCTTTGAGATAAATTGCCAGGTTGGTGGCCAAAGTGGTCTTGCCGACACCGCCTTTTTCACTGGCGATGGTGATCACATATGGTCGGGCCATGATACTCCTCATTTTCAATTGATTTAAATAATTCAACCATTTATAGGGCAAGCGACGACCACTGTCAATCCTCCGGCAACAAGGGTATAATGACCGCCGGTTGCGCTGGCGGATGTCGTGAAAAGGATCATCATTTAATGGAAAATAAACAGATAGTCTCTGTCTCTACACTGGTTCTGTTATTACGGGAGCTGGTCGAGGAAAATTTTGTCGAGGTGCTGGTGCAGGGGGAGTTGGCCAGTATTTCGCGTCCGGCGTCCGGACACTGCTACTTTACTTTGAAAGACGCCAAAGCTCAGCTGCGCTGTACCATGTTTCGCAGCCATGTCCGAGCGCTTCGATTCCATCTCGAAGAGGGAATGGAGATGATTTGCCGCGGACGGGTTTCCATCTATCCACAACGAGGCGACCTGCAACTGATTGTCGAGGGACTGGAGCCGGTCGGGGTCGGCAGCCAGCAATTGGCTTTTGAGCAACTGAAGCAGAAATTGGCTGCGGAAGGCTTGTTTGCTGAGAAGCGCAAACGGCCACTACCGGAATTTCCAGCGACGATCGGAGTTGTCACGTCGGCAACCGGTGCGGCGATTCATGATATTCTGACTGTCCTGCGGCGGCGTTCTGCCGGGGTCAGGGTGCTGCTGCGCCCGGTTCGCGTTCAGGGTGATGGTGCCGCTGCGGAGATCAGTGCGGCGATTGCCGAGCTTAATCGTGAGGGACGCTCGGAGATTCTTATCGTCGGTCGTGGCGGCGGCTCGCGCGAAGACCTTTGGGCGTTCAACGAAGAACAGGTCGCGCGAGCGATCGCCGCTTCCGATATCCCGGTTATCTCGGCGGTCGGGCACGAAGTCGATCTGTCTATCGCCGATCTGGTTGCCGACCTGCGTGCACCGACTCCGAGCGCTGCAGCCGAACTGGTGGTCAGGAATCGTCTCGATCTGGAACGCCATCTGGATCAGTTGCTGTTGCGTTTGGGGAGACAGATGCGATCGCAGTTGGTATTGATGCAAAGTCGCCTGCAGGGGCTTGAGCGCCGGCTTAAGGCTCCGATCGAACAGCTTCGCTGGCAACGTGGGCAGCTGCAACAGTTACTTTTGAGGTTGGAACCGGCGATGCTTGCGGTTCTTACTCAGCATCGGCAACGTCTCGCGCTGCTCGCCGGACAACTGGATGTTCTGTCGCCGCTGGCGGTGCTTGAACGGGGTTACGCTATCGTTCACCATGCTGCCTCGGGGGTGTTGATAAAGGATCAGCGGCAGGTCAGCAAAGACGATCGGTTGCGTGTGCAGCTGGCCAAAGGGGAACTGACGGTTATTGTCAGCGATGCCGGGGAAATGTCTGAATAAAGTCTCGGAAAGAGCTTGACGGATGTCGGCCCCGCTGGTGATAATTAAACCTTTACAGTAATGGATGGATGGGTATTTATGGCGGTCAAAAAGGGCTTTGAAGCCTCGTTGAAAAAATTGGAAGACGCGGTCTGTAAACTGGAAAGTGGCGAGTTGTCTCTCGATCAGTCATTAAAGGTTTTTTCTGTCGGGGTCGCGCAGGCAGAGATTTGTCGAGAGTCCCTGCAGGACGTTGAACTGCGGGTTGAAAAATTGCTCAAGCAGGTCGACGGCAGCCTGAAAACCGAGATATTTTCTGATGAGCAGTAACTGGCAGCTGGAACCCTACCTGCAGGAACGGATTCAACTGACGGAATCGGCGCTGGATACCTATCTGCCCGCCGCCGATACCTTGCCGGCCAGTTTACATGAGGCGATGCGCTACTCAGTTTTTGCCGGCGGCAAGCGGATTCGACCGGTTCTGATGATGGCGAGCTGCGAGGCGCTTGGTGGGACCGCACAACAGGTGTTGCCGGCCGCCTGTGCCATCGAAATGATACACAGTTATTCGTTGATTCATGACGATTTGCCCGCGATGGATGACGATGATTTCCGGCGTGGGCAGCCGACGAATCATAAAGTTTATGGTGAGGCCAAGGCGATTCTGGCCGGCGATGGACTTCTGACCGAGGCTTTCATTCTTCTTTCCAGCCCGGCTGTCTGGTCCGGGGTAACGGCCGAAAATCGCAACGAAGTGATTCACCTGCTGGCGCGCAATGCCGGCTCGCGCGGGATGGTCGGTGGCCAGGTGGTCGATATGGAGTCGGAAGGTAAACCGGTTGATCTGCCGACGCTGGAATATATTC